>JALYLU010000310.1 GCA_030774075.1 Actinomycetota bacterium
GGTATCCGGAGGCCGTGGTGCAGACCCTGCCGGCCTGGGAGGAACTTGGACCCCTGCTCACGCTCATCTTTCTCGGCCGTGCGCACGACTCCTCGAGCGTGCACCGCCAGGTCATCGACGGGTGTCGCGGGTCACCGGTGTTCTCGAGGCTGCGGGACGCGGCGGTCGCGGCTCGCGACGCGGTCCTTGCTCAGGATCTCGACGCCTTCGGTCAGGCGATGATCGCAAACACGGACGCGCAAAGGTCCCTGCACCCTGAGCTTGTTGGCGTGGACGCAACCCGGGTGATTGAGATCGCGGCGGCGCACCCGGCGGTCGGATGGAAGGTAAATGGGGCCGGCGGAGACGGCGGTTCGGTCACGATCTTGAACGCCAACCGAGAAGCCAAAGAGGAGCTCGAGCATCGCGTCGCCGCGTTGGACGTCCGCTTCCGGGTGTTCCCTATCCGCGTCAGCACCGCCGGGCTCGAGGTCTGCGGCGCTCTCTAGTCCGGGCTGTTCTCACGTCACGGTTCGGGCCATGATTGCGGCATGTCAGAAAATCTCGCGCTGCTCGGTGCGTACAGCGATGCGATGGCCCGCGGCGACCGGGAAGCCGTCTTCAAGTTCTGGTCTTCGGACTTCGTGAGCCACGTGACCGAACGGGTGAAACCCGCGGCGATCGGTTCCGACGTGCGGGGCCACGAGCTCGAATGGTGGACGCAGGTTCGCAGCGCCTTCCCCGACATGATGTTCTCAGTTGAGCTACTCATCGAGTCGGGTGATCTCATCGTCTCCAACTGGACCGTTCGGGGGACGCACACGGGAACCGCGTTCTACGACGTGGCACCGTCCGGTCAACCGGTGGTGATCAACGGCACGGCCATCCTGCGCATACGCGACGGCGAAATCGTCGAGCATTGGGGCGGACCCCATTGTCAGGATGGTGTCGGTCTCACCTACTGACGCTGCATCGCGCGCCTTCTAGGGCGATCGCGGCCCGCCGTTCGTATGGAGGACTCAAGGTGGCACTGACTGAAAAGCTCGATGAGCTCGCTGACAAGAGCCAGTGGGATTTCTCGAACCTTCGAGCACTCTTCATCAACTGCACGCTCAAGAAGTCGCCTGAACCGTCACACACTCAAGGCCTCGCGGACCTCGCGGTCTCCATCATGGAGAAGAACCGCGTCAATGTCGACGTAGTCCGCGCCGTCGATCGCGATATCGCGACGGGCGTTTACTCCGACATGGCGGAACATGGGTGGGATCGTGACGACTGGCCCGAGATCCACGAGCAGGTGATAGCCGCTGACATCCTCGTGCTCTGCACGCCGATCTGGCTCGGTGAGAAGTCGTCGGTGTGCACAAGAGTGATCGAACGTCTCTACGGCAACTCGCATCTCCTCAATGACGCCGGCCAATACGCGTACTACGGCCGGGTCGGTGGCTGCCTCATCACCGGCAACGAGGACGGCGTGAAGCACTGCGCGATGAATATTCTCTATTCGCTGCAGCACCTCGGCTACGTGATCCCGCCGCAAGCCGATGCCGGCTGGATCGGAGAAGCGGGACCTGGCCCGAGCTACCTCGACCCGGGATCGGGCGGACCCGAGAACGATTTCACCAACCGCAACACCACCTTCATGACCTGGAATCTGCTCCACCTCGCTCGCATGCTGAAGGGTTTCGGCGGGATTCCCGCGCACGGCAATCAACGCTCGGAATGGGACGCCGGTTGTCGGTTCGACTTCCCCAACCCCGACTACCGCTGATCGTGATCCGGAAGGAACGATGGGCTACTACCGAGACCGGGTGCTGACGCGATATTGAACAAGGCGATGGACACTGCACGCAAATCGTGCCAACTGTTGGCAAGAAATTCGACGCGTAGCGTACAGAAAACGTGCCAACTGTTAGCAAGAAAACCGACGCGTTGCGACGTCCGTGAATCTTCTCCCGGGAGTCGATCACGTACGTCGTACGTACTCTGATACCTGTCATCATCGTTGTCGAACGAACGCCGCACCTTTCTGGGAGAACCGTGCCCAACTCCGAGATCACAGGCCTGCGCGCCGCGCGCGACACCGTCATTCGTGAGCACATGGAGTCCGAGAACCGCCTCGACTTCGATGTCACCATCGCCACTTTCGACCATCCCCGCTATGAGTTGGTCGGGACCGGGCAGGTGTTCGACGGCGAGGAGCAGGTCCGGAAGTACTACGCGGCGTCGCGCGCAGCATTTCCCGATCAGCGCAACGAGATCCACTCGCTCCGTCAAGCCGACGACGCCGTCGTCGTCGAATTCGACCTGCTCGGCACCCACCTCGGAAACTTTGCCGGCTTCGATCCGACCGGACGGACCTTCCGCTGCCGCATGGCTGCCATCTTCGAGTTCGACGGCGACCGCATCGTGTGCGAGCGGATCTACTTCGACTCGGGCACGATCCTGCGGCAACTCGGCCTCATCGGCGACTAGGGCGACTGTTCAGGCCCAGGAGAGTTTGGCTTCCTCGACGCCGAATCGGAGTGCGGCGATGATCGTGAACCCGGCGCTGAAGGCGGCGAGGGCAGCGATGGGGAGCGCGACGGATGAGAATCCGCCGCCGCCGATGATGACGCTGTTGAACCCGCGCATAGCCCAGTACGTCGGTGTGGCCGGGGCGATGTGTTGCGCCCAAGCAGGCAACAGGTAGAAGGGCGTGACGGCACCGCCGATTCCTCCGAGCAGCATGGCTCCGAGGTTCGTCGCCGCGTTGAGCTGCAAGATCGATCGGCACACTGCGAGGAGCATGAACCCGAGCGCGACCTCCATCACGGCGAGCATCGCGGCAACGGCAAGGAATGCCGGCACCGAACCTCGGATGTGAAGGTCGAAGAGCACCGCGCCGAGTCCGAGCATCACAGTGAGTTGGAGGGCGAGGGTGAGGATGGGAGCGATGCTCTTGCCGAGCATCAACTCCCAGGTTTCGAGGTGACTGGCGCGCAGCCGTTCCCAAGTCGACCACGCGTGCTCGCGAAACACCGCGAAGCCGAGGTTCCCGACGAGAAATGCGCTGAACAGCACTGCCGCGCCGGGGACGACTTGCTCCGCGCCGTTCAGCGCGTGGTTCGGATAGCGAACGCCCATGGCGGCGCCGAACGCGCCTTTGGTGAAGGCCATGAACCCAAGGGGCATGATCGTGAAGATGATGATGAACACCGGGTCGCGCCGCAGGATGCGGAGGTCGTGTCTCGCGATGGCCAGGATCCGGCGAAGGCTTGATCCGGTCACGGGTCGGCGTCGCTGACGTCGACGGTTCCGTCGGCTGAGTAGCGGCGACCGGTCAGGGCCATGAACACGCTCTCCAGGCTCGGTCGCTTCACGTCGACGGAGACGACACGGTCCGCGTCGTTGCCGAGCTGCCCGATGATGTCGGCCATCGCGATCCCCGGTTGTTCCGTCGTGAGACGAAGCGTGGAGCCGTCGACTTCGAGATCGTGAGTCGTGAGGTGGGGGGCGTCGCCGTCGAAAGTGATTTGAAGACCGCCCGATCCGTGGGCGGCGATGAGGTCTTCGAGCGAGCCGCGCGCCAAGAACCGACCGCGGTCGAGGATCGCAACACTGGCGCCGAGGTCTTCGATCTCGGGGAGGTAATGCGTCGAGTAGACGACCGCGGTTTCATCCCGTGCCGCGAGTGCCGTGACCGCCGCGAGGAGACGGGCCCGGGTGCTCACATCGACGCCGGTCGTAGGCTCATCCAACAGAAGCACCCGCGGACGGTGCAGCAGGGCCATCGCGGTGTGCAGGCGCCGCTTCTCGCCACCCGAGAGGTGACGCGCCAGGCGCGGAAGAAACTCGGTGAGCTCGAGGATCTCGGCGACCTCGTCGACGCGTTGGTCTCGTTGCGGGTTCCGGTAGCCGGCAAGATCCGCGAACAGGACGAGGTTGTCCCGAACCGTGACCGTCGGGTAGATCCCGGTCTCCTGCGCGGCGAGACCCACCTGAGCGCGGGCGACGCGTCCGCCCGTCGCCATGTCGACGCCGGCGACGCTCACGCGACCCGAATCGGCGTCTCTGAGTCCCGCGATGATCGAGACGAGTGTCGTCTTGCCGGCACCATTCGGGCCCAGCAGTCCACACACCTCACCAGGCTGAACGCTCAAGCTCACGCCATCGAGCGCGATCCGGTCGCCATACCGCTTCACGACCGACTCGACCTCGAGGGCCGTGCTCTGATCTGCCACAGCACGGAGTCTCCTCGACTTTCCTGCCGGGCGCGAACCAATTTGGAAGCCCAATACTCGCGAGCCCCTTGTCTCGGGCGCGTGCCGAGGCGCACGCTTTTGGACGATCGCCGCTTCGAGCCGATGTGCGGGTTCACCGTCACGATCGACCTCACCCGAGAGGAGAACGTCATGAACGCCAATCGATTGGGTCCCTTCACGGGCCGTCAGCTGACGACGATCATCGTCACGCTCATCGTCGTGGCCTTGTTCCCGATCGGAGCGTGGGCCGTAACGGGCTCGAACATCTTCGTTACCGACGCCACGAGCGGCGCGCACGCGAAGGTTGACGGCAACGGCAACTTGCAGACGAAGGTGTCGAGCGGATTCGTCGACGCCACCCCCGCGGCTCCCAACCAGCAATAGGTCAGCACCGTGACGTTCAGCGACGTGGGGCCGAAGTGCAAGACGCTCGTAACGCCACCGACCGGGAAGGCGGTCGTCATCACCACCGTGCATTTCCAGGTGCGCACTTACGACAACGGGCCCAACACGCGCCTGGGCGACCTCGGTCACTCAGGATCGGGTGGCTGCACCAGTGGCAACGTCGCTCTCGACGGTGTGTCGTTCATCGGCAACGTGCCCGCGGGCAACATATGGCAGGGGGTGTCGTCGCAGGAGCTCGACTTCCCGTCGGGTGTCGCCGTCGCGAACGGCCATACGCTCACGGTGTCGGTGGCCGGCGGGCCGGACGACAACTGGAGGATCACCTCGTTCGGTTACCTGGTCGACGCCACGAAGTGCACGACCGGGTGTCTGTGAGGATGCAGGAACCGAACTGACGTCTTCACACCGAGCCAAATGACCGACACCATGCGAGCGATCGTCCTCGACGCGCCGGGCCCTCCCGATGCGCTGACGATCCGCGAGCTCCCGGTTCCGATACCGGCGGCGGGCTGGGTACTGATCGAGGTCAAGGCGTTCGGGCTGAACCGGTCCGAGTTGCACACCCGGCAGGGCCTCGCATCCGGTGTGACGTTCCCGCGCGTTCTGGGCATCGAGGCGGCCGGCGTCGTCGCCCGGTGCCCTGGCGGCGAGTTCCCGGTCGGCCAACAGGTCGCCACCATGATGGGCGGCATGGGGCGCACGTTCGACGGGGGCTACGCCGAGTACACCTGCGTCCCGGCGAGCCAGGTGATCCCGTTCGCAAGTGATCTCGAGTGGTCGATCCTCGGCGCCGTGCCCGAGATGCTGCAGACGGCGTACGGCTCGCTCACCGTCGGTCTCGACGCGCAACCCGGGCAGTCGATCCTCATCCGAGGCGGCACGTCTTCGGTGGGCATGGCGGCGGCAGTTCTCGCCAAACAGCGGAACATGACCGTGCTCTCGACGACGCGCCGCGCGAACAAGACCGCAACCCTGACCGATATCGGCGTGGACCACGTCCTGATCGATGACGGCAATGTTGCCCTGCAGGTACGCGAGATCCTCCCAGCTGGAGTCGACACCGCGCTCGAACTTGTTGGTACGCCGACCCTGCCGGACACGCTGCACTCGACTCGGCAGCACGGGGTCGTGTGCTTCACCGGGATGTTGTCCAATGTCTGGACAGTCCGTGACTTCTACCCGATTGACTACCTGCCCCGAGGAGTACGCCTGACGGCCTACCACGGCGAGGCCGAGGACCTGCCCCAGCCCGTTCTGCAGGAGTTCCTGGACGCCGTCGCCGCAGGCCACGTCGTCGTACCGATTGACCGTGTCTACGGCTTCGATCAGATCGTCGAGGCGCACGCCGCGATGGAGGCTGGAGGCGCAGCCGGAAAGCTGGTCGTCACGACCTGAGACGCCCCGACCGACGGTCCAGGGATCACGGGCACATTCGAACGACACCCGAACTCCTGGTCCGCGAGTTGCTGTGCCGACATCGCCGAGACGCTCGGCGAATCGTCGGGTTGTCACCCCGACGGCATTGTCAACGAATCGTGATAGAAGGGGGGGTCGGCTTCCTTGCCGACTCCGATCGCAGCGAAAGTCTCTGAGGGGGACACATGAAGTACATGGTCGAATATCACGTTCGGACGGTGGGTTTGAGCCACGATCAGAACCTCGC
>JALYLU010000311.1:0-3039 GCA_030774075.1 Actinomycetota bacterium
CGCACACGCCGCGCTCGCCACCGTCGTCGGCGTCGTTCTTCGCCATTGCGGCCGCGGCCAGCCGGAGCATGTTGAACGAGCCGACCAGGTTCAGCTCGACGACCCGGCGGAACGCGTCGAGGTCGTGGGGAGTTCCGTCGCGCGCGAGCGTGCGGGCCGCAATACCGCCACCACCACAGTGCACGCAGATCGCGAGCCGGCCGCGATCGGCGGCGGCATCGACCGCTGCACTCACATCGCCCTCGGAGGTGACGTCGCAGCGGACGAAACGATCCACGCCGCCGAGGTCGGACGCCACCGCACGACCGCGCTCCTCCGCGATGTCGGCGACGATCACCGTCGCGCCCGCCGCATTGAGACGCCGGGCCGTGGCCTCACCCAGCCCGGAAGCGGCACCCGTTACGAGCGCGACGTTGCCGGCAATTTCCACAGGTCGTCTCCCCTCTCCGCGATGCGGTCGACGAGCGTTCGCGCCCCCGCACAGACCACGTACTCGACGTTACGCAGATGCGAGACCTGCCCGACCTTCTTGCCATCAGGATTGTGGATGCCGATCTGGGCCCCGACATAGCGTCGAGATGCGAACGCGAGCGTCGCCACCACGCCGCCGCGCGCCCGGCATGCCGCCTCGAGCGCGTCGATCTCCACCCACGACTCATTGTTGTACGACACGACGACGAGCTCGGCGTCGACATCGCGGATGATGCCCAACAGCGCGTCGGGCATCGCCCGGCGGTCGTTGAACACGCTCTTCGTCGACGCGTCACGGGCATCGACGCGCTTGCACGCAACTCCGTAGTGCTCGGGCGCGTCCCACGCGACGAGCGTCTCCCACACGTGGTAATTCGTGAAGTAGCGGTGCTGGTTGTAAGGCGGATCGAGATACGCGAGGTCGAAGGGCCCGAGGGAACGCACCGCTTCGACCGCGTCGGCCCGCACCGCGACGCCGGGACCGGGCACGAATTCCGGGACGCGCAGCGCGATCGGCCGGTAGGAGCGATCGGCCCACGCCTTGACGTATGCCATCTGGACCCCGGTCGTGGAGTCGACCCGATCGGCGGCTTCGATGAGGCTCGTCAACAGCACCGGGTACATCCAGCTCTCCCGGTAATCGCGCTCGATCGCCTCGCGCATCGCGTCGATCCGCCGGCCGTTGTCGGGTTGGAAGAAACGCGAACGAACGCAAAACGTCTCGGTGAAATAGCCGTCGACTCCGGGTCGGTTCGACAGGTCGAGGAGCGCGGCTTCCAGCGCCTCGACGTCGGCCGGCTCGCCGTCGAGCGCGACATAGCACTGGGCGAACACTTCGGCGTAGCGGGCCGTGTCGACCGCGGTGACGTGCGCGCCCCGGCGCTTGAGCTCCTGGGCGACGCGCGTCGTGCCGGTGAACAGGTCCAACGCCCGGCGCGACCCCGCGACCGTCGCGATCGCGCCCAGCACCGGCACCAGCCGTCGTTTCGAACCGAGGTACTTGATCACGTCGAGCGGCGAGCGTAGGCGGCTCGGCATCCGCGACCGCGGACCGCGTCCGCGCACAAGGAGAGGTCAGTACACGATGATGCTGCGCGCGACCTCGCCTGCCTGCATCGCCCGGAACGCGTCGTTCAACTCCTCGAGCGCGATACGGCGGGTTATGAGCGCGTCGAGATCGAGCCGCCCGAGCTGCTGGAGCCGGACGATCTCGGGGAAGTCGCGGGCGGGGTCGGTCGAGCCGTAGACGCATCCGCGCAGCGTCTTGGCCCCGACCATGAGCTGCATCGCGCCGAACTTCACCATGTCGGTGAAGCTGCCGGCGCCGACGATCGTGCAGGTGCCGGCCCGACGCGTCATCTCGAACGCGGCTTCGATCGTGTCGGAGCGACCCACGATCTCGAACACGTGGTCGGCGCCCCTCCCCGCGGTGAGCTCGCGCACCGCGGCCACCGGATCGGTGTCCGACGCGTCGACGACCTCGGTCGCACCGCAGCTGCGAGCCAGCGAGAGCTTGGATGCGACCCGATCGACCGCGACGATCGGTGCCGCGCCGGCGAGGCGCGCGCCCTGGATCGCCGCCAGGCCGACCCCACCGCAGCCGATCACCGCGACACTCGCGCCGGGCTCCACGTGCGCGCTGTTGCACACCGCGCCCACACCCGTCACGACCGCGCAGCCGACGAGGGCCGCGAGCTCGAACGGGAACTCCGCGTCGATCTTCACGCAGGCCCGCTCGGGAACGATCGTCTCATCGCCGAAGGTCGCGGTTCCGAACGCGGCGAGAAACGTCGTGCCGTCGGACGCCGTCGCGTAGGGCGACGCGAACGCGTGATCGAGCCCGTGCTCGCACAGCTCGGGATGCCCCCGCAGGCAAAAGAAGCACGCGCGGCACGGCGCGACCCACGCGAGCACGACGTGATCGCCCGGCTCGACGGTCGTGACGTCCGCGCCCGTGCCGATCACCACGCCCGCGCCTTCGTGCCCCAGCACGGCAGGCAATGGGTGCGGGATCGTGCCGTCTTGGATCGAGAGATCCGAGTGGCACACACCGCTCGCGGCGACGCGCACGTGCACGTCTCGCGGTCCGAGCGCACGAAGGCGGAGGTCTTCGAGCGTGAACTCGTCGCCGGTGCCTCGCAGCACCGCCGCTCTCACGACTCGACCGGGAAGCGAAGGTGCAGGTTCTCGGCTTGGCGGATGCCCGGTGAGAACGAGATCGTCGTCTCGGGCGCGAGCTCGTAGTCGGGCACGCGGCGGTGGAACTCCTCGAGCGCGACGGTCAGCTCGAGCCGGGCGAGATGAGAGCCGAGGCACCGGTGGGCGCCGCCGCCGAAGGCGAGATGGCGATTCGTCTCACGGTCGAAACGCACCTCGGACGCATCTTCGAACTCGGAGCGGTCGCAGTTCGCGGCACCGATGAGCAGCGTTGCGCCGTCGCCCGCCTGAAGCTGCACGCCACCGATCTCGAAGTCCTGCGCGAGGATGCGCGGCACCATCATCACCGGCGTCTGGTGTCGCAACAGCTCCTCGACCGCACCGCCGACGAGCGATCCGTCGTCGACGAGG
>JALYLU010000311.1:3049-6279 GCA_030774075.1 Actinomycetota bacterium
CGACGACCGCGCGCCGTCGTTCGGGATGCTGCGCGAGGAACACGATCATGCAGTCGAGCGTCGCGGTGACGGTGTCGAGACCGCCGAGCAGCAAGAGATGCGTCGTTCCCAGCAGCTCGGCGTGAGTCAGCGGCCGGCCTTCGACCTCTCCGTGCACGAGCGTGCTCAGCAACCGATCGTCGGGCTCGGCGCGCTTCTCCTCGATCTTGCCCTCGAAGTACGCCTCGATCGCCTTGCCGGCCGCCTGGCGCTTCTGCTCCGCTTCCGCAATCGAGTCGGCCTGCGGGCGGATCGTGTCGTCGCGCCACGCGAGGAACTGCGGTAGGTCGTCTTGGGGCAGGCCCATCAGCGCGAGGAAGATCGTCGACGGTAACGGCGTGGCGAAGTCCTCGTGGAAGTCGCAAATACCCCGGCCGGCGAACTCGTCGATGATCTCGTTGACGAGAGTGCGCGCCTCTGGTTCGAGGTCGGCCATCCGCTTGGGCGAGAACTGCGGATCGAGCAGGCGCCGGTACTTCGCGTGATCGGGCGGATCGACCGACAAGGGGATGAGCGGCACGTCGTTTCCGATCTTGACGACGTCCTTCGACGAGAACACCTCAGGATGCTTGAGCGCCCAGAGCACGTCGTCGTAGCGCGACAGCGTCACGCTGTAGCCGCCGAACATGCCGGGCTCGCGTCCGACCGGACAACGATCGTGCATGTCGTGATACACCGGGTGCGGATCGTCGGCGCAGCGCTGCGAGAAGACCTCGAACATCGGGTCTTCGTCGCCGGCGGAAGCGGCATCGTCGGTGGAAACGGCATCGTCCGTGTACATCAATGCTCCTTGGGGATGACGAGGTCGAGGCTCACGGTTGCTGCAGCGCGTCGGGCACGGCGTGGCGGAAGAGCTTGGAGGCGTTCTCCCACGTGACCTTGCGGACGACATCGGCCGGCACATCTCGCAGCGCGGCCGTCGCGTTGGGTTGCGTGTCGGGCCAGGTGGAATCCGCGTGCGGGTAGTCGCTCTCGAGACAGATGCGGTCGACGCCGATGTGGTCTCGAAGCGCGAACGTGGATCCGATGTCGATCGTGCAGAACCAGAAGTTGCGTCGCAGCGCTTCGGTCGGCGAGATGTCGGCCGCGGCCCAACCGTGCGAGCCGACCGCCGAGTGATCGAGCACGTAGTCGATCCGATCGATCAGCATCGGCACCCAGCTGATGCCGCCTTCCGAGAACGCAATCTTGATGTTCGGGAACCGGGTCGGAACCTGGGCCCAGAGCCAGTCGGCCGCGGTGACGAGCGCGTTGACCGGGAACAGGCTGGTGTAGAGCTCGAGCGGCGCACCCGGCGAGCGGGCCGCGGTCCACGACGACGAGCCGTTGTGCAGGCAGACGACCGTCTCCGTCTCCTCGCAGGCCCGCAGGAACGGGTCCCAGTGCGGGTCGATCATCGGCGGGAGCTGCAGGTCGACGGGGTTCTCCGGGAAGCTCACTGCCTTGAACCCACGCTCGGCATTGCGGCGCACGTCGGCCGCCGCGACCTCCGGCTCGTTCACCCACGCGAGCTGCAACGGAATCACGCGATCGGGATGCGGTCCGGCCCACTCGTCGATGTGCCAGTCGTTCCACGCGCGTAAGGCCGCCAGACCGAGGTCGGGGTCCTTGCTCTTCGCGAAGATCGTGCCCGCGAACCCGGCGATGAGCGAGGGGAAGCACAGCGTCGCGTACACGCCGTCGAGGTCCATGTCGGCGACGCGGGCTTCGATGTCGTAACAGCCGCGCCGCATCTCGTCGAAGCGCGCGGGCTCCATGCTCCACTCGGCCTTGGGTCGGCCCGCGACGGCGTTGAGACCGACCTGCGGGTAGAAGTTGTCCTCGTAGACCCACGTCTCGCGGCCGTCGGCGAGGGTGACGACGCGCGGTGCGCGCTCCTGCAGCGCGGCGGGAAGACGTCCTTCGAAGCAGTGCGCAGGCTCGATGAGGTGATCGTCGACGGAGATGATCGTGTAGTTGCGGACGCGCGGCTCGGGATCCGGAAGGAAGGTGGCGGTCATTCGCCGCCGACCCCTTGGACGCAGAAGCCGTGCAGGTACCGCGCGAGCTCCTGCGTGTCGGCGACGCGGCCGAACACGACGTCGTGCACGCCGTCGAGCAGCACTGCAAACATCGTGAGCGCGTCGCGTTTCGGATCGTCGGTTTCGATGAAGCGCGCCAGCAGGTCGACGAGCGGCGCCAGTGCGTCACGCAGCTCGTCGTGGTGAACCTGGTTGAGGCGCCGGTACTCGCGCGCGAGTACGCCCGCATATCCCATCGCCTCGGCCGGCGTGAGCATGTCGAAGAGCTCGAACACGTAGGCGCGCAGGGCCGCCGGTCCGGTACGCGTGCCGATGCGACCGGCCAGGACGTCGGCGCCGATGCCGCTGTCCTCCGCGAGGAGCGCAAGCAGCAGGTCGTCCTTGCTGCGGAAGCACGAGTAGAAGGCCTTGAGCGACAGACCCGCTCGGGTCGCGAGCTGCGCCACCGTGAAGGCGGCACTCCCCGTCTCGTTCGCCAACACTCGGGCGGACGCCACGAACCGCAGCGGACGGTCGAGCTCCTCCGAGAACGTCATTCTCCCAGCCTAGACCCCCCAGTTTTGTTGCCAACAGTTCGCAGACTTTCTGTACGCCACGCGCCGGTTTTCTTGCCAACTGTTGGCAAAGAAGATGGGGTTAGCTCTGGGTTAGCTCAGGCGGGCTGGGAGCGCAGGACGGACATGGCGAAGTATTGGGCGCCGCCGCCGTACGCCTGGGCGAGCGCGGTGCGCGCGCCGTCGACCTGATGCTCACCCGCCAGCCCCCGCACCTGCAGCGCGGCCTCGGCGAACCGCAACATCCCCGACGCGCCGATCGGGTTCGACGACAGCACGCCGCCCGACGCGTTCACCGGGAACGAGCCGGTCAGCTCCGTGTCGCCGCTCTCGACCATCTTCCAGCCCTCGCCCGGACCGGCGATGTCGTGCCCCTCCAGCCACATCGGTTCGTACCAGCTGAACGGCACGTAGAGCTCGGCCACGTCGATCTCCTGACGCGGAACGCCGATCCCCGCCTGGCGGTATACATCGTGCGCGCACTCCACCCCCGCGCGCGGGCGAACGGGATCGCGCCCGGGGAAGACACCGAGCTCGCTACGGACGGCCGTAGCCGCGACCCACGCGGCGGGCTTCGACGCGTGCTTGCCGTTCGCCTCGTTGGTCAGCACGACTG
>JALYLU010000312.1 GCA_030774075.1 Actinomycetota bacterium
CACCTCGAGAAGGACGCGGCGCTCGAGCGGCGCTTCCAGCCGATCAAGGTCGAAGAGCCGACGGTCGTCCAGACGATCGAGATCCTCAAGGGCCTGCGTGAGCGCTACGAGTCGCACCACCGCGTCTCCATCACCGACCAAGCGATCGTTGCCGCCGCCAACCTGGCCGACCGCTACATCTCCGATCGTCATCTTCCCGACAAGGCGATCGACCTCGTCGACGAGGCGGGATCGCGCCTACGCATCCGTCGCATGCAGGCGCCGCCCGACTACCGCGACCTCGAAGACGAGATCTCGAAGGTCCGCAAGGAGAAGGAAGCCGCGATCGAGGCTCAGCAGTTCGAGCGGGCGGCATCGCTGCGCGACCGCGAGAAGTCGTTGCTCGAGCAGCGCGCCGGCAAGGAGCGGGAGTGGCGCGCCGAGGGCGTCGACCTGTTCAACGAGGTGAACGAGGAATCCATCGCCGAGGTGCTCGCGCTGTGGACCGGCATCCCGGTGTACAAGCTCACGGAGGAGGAGACCGCGAAGCTGCTGCGCATGGAGGAAGAGCTCCACAAACGCATCGTCGGTCAGGAAGACGCGATCAAGGCGGTGTCGCAGGCGATTCGCCGCACGCGCGCGGGCCTCAAGGACCCGAAGCGTCCGAGTGGCTCGTTCATCTTCTTGGGACCGTCGGGTGTCGGTAAGACCGAGACCGCCAAGGCGCTGGCCGAGTTCCTTTTCGGCGACGAGTCCTCGATGATCCAGCTCGACATGTCCGAGTACATGGAGAAGCACACCGTGTCCCGGCTCGTCGGTTCGCCGCCCGGCTACGTCGGTTACGACGAAGGCGGCCAGCTCACCGAAGCCGTGCGGCGCAAGCCGTTCTCGGTCGTGCTGTTCGACGAGATCGAAAAGGCGCACCCCGACGTCTTCAACGCGCTGTTGCAGATCCTCGAGGACGGCCGGCTCACCGATGCGCAGGGTCGCACGGTCGACTTCAAGAACACCGTGATCATCATGACGTCGAACTTGGGCACCGCCGACCTCAAGAAGGCGGCGCTGGGCTTCGCGAGGTCTGACGAGCACGTCACGTACGACAAGATGAAGGAGAAGGTGCACGACGAGCTCAAGCGCCACTTCCGGCCGGAGTTCCTCAACCGCATCGACGACGTCATCGTGTTCCACCAGCTGTCGACCGACGAGATCACGGAGATCGTCGACCTGCTCATCAAGCGGGTGGTCGGCCAGCTCGAGGCGCAGGGTCTGGGCTTCGAGCTCAAGCCCGCGGCGAAGCTGCTGCTGGCTTTGAAGGGCTACGACGCGGCGTTGGGTGCGCGGCCGTTGCGCAGGGCGATCCAGCGGCTCGTCGAAGACCCGTTGTCGGAGAAGATCTTGTGGAAGGAGTTCCACGCCGGCGACACCATCGTGGTCGACGCGGAGGGCGACGAGATCGTCTTCCGCAACGTCCACGGCGTCGAGGCGCCGCCGGTGGAGCCGCCGCCGCCCGTCGAGCTCGCGGGTTCCGGTCCGCCCGAGTAGCGATTCGGACCCGCGTCGACGACCGGCGATAATCGTCGGCCTGTGACGCAGGTTCGTTGGGCGAGCGCGGTCGTCGGCATCGTCGTCCTGGTCGCGGGCTGCCGCGTCGATGCGCGCTTCGACATCACGATGCGCGACGACGGATCGGGCACGCTGCGCGCGACCTTCACCGTCGATGCCGACGCGGTGCAGCAACTGGGTGGATCGACCGGCCTCGCGCAGACCGTGCCGCTCGACGACCTCCGCACGGTCGGCTGGACCATCTCACCCTGGACGAGGGCAACCCGCGGCTCACAGACGATCACGTTGTCTCATCCCGTCGTCGACCAGCGCGATCTCGTCCGCCGTGTCGTCGATCTCGCCGGTCCTCATGGCATCCTGCAGAACCCGACCGTGACGCGCGAGCGCGGGTGGTTCAGCTCGCGGGACACCGTGAGTGTCGTGGTCGACGTGCGCTCGCCGTCGGTCGACATCGTGCACGACGCGCCGTTGGCGGCTCGGCTGCGAGCCGCGGGCTTCGACCCGGCCCTCTTGGAGAGACAGCTCGCGGTGCAGCTCAAATCCGCCCTGCATGTTTCGGTGGTGGTGCACCTGCCCGGCGGCCACACGGAGTCGTACGACGCGGTGCCCGGGAGCGTCAGGGCGCTGCGGGTCGCCCATGGGGGCACCGACTGGGATCGGGTCATCCGGTTCGTCATCGGGCTGATGTTGGCGCTGCTCGCAGCGCTGTTCCTCCTCGCCGCGAGCGTGGGCGCCCGGCGTAACCGGCGCCGCGCCGCCGAACGAATCGGGCGCGAGAAGGTGCCCGACCGGGCGGCCCTGATGTGAGCCCGAGAATCGCGGGTTGACGCGCCCTTGGCGCAGCGCGCGACTACGGTCGGCGCATGACCCGAACGTCTGTTCGCTCTCCTCTGTTCGTTTGCGCCGGCTGCGGATACGAGTCGGCGAAGTGGCTCGGCCGCTGCACGGAGTGCGGCACGTGGGGTTCGGTCGTCGAATCGGAGCGGCCCGCCGCCCGGTCGTCGTCCGGGCGACGGACGCCGGTCGGGCCCCGGAATGTGCCGGTACCGATCGCGCAGGTGGCTGCGGCCGGCGCGTCGCTGCTTCCCACCGAGGTCACCGAGCTCGACCGCGTGCTCGGTGGAGGGCTTGTCGCGGGCTCGGTCACGCTCGTGGGCGGCGAGCCGGGGATGGGCAAGAGCACGCTGCTCATGCAGGCCCTCGGGCGTATCGCGGCGCGAGGCGCCCGTTGTCTGCTGGTGTGCGCCGAGGAGTCGACCGCCCAGGTCCGGATGCGAGCCGACCGTTTGGGAGCGCTCGCGCCGGAGCTGTTCGTCCTGTCGGAGACATCGCTGCCCGCCGTCGTCGCCTACGTCGCGACGGTGGAGCCCGTGGTTCTCGCGATCGATTCGATCCAGGCGGTCCACGATCCCGACGCGCCGGGCGTCGCGGGGTCGGTAACGCAAGTGCGCGACGGCGCGCAGGAGCTCGTTCGTCTCGCCAAGGAGTACGACATCGCGACCCTGCTCGTGGGTCACGTCACGAAGGACGGTGGGCTCGCCGGCCCGCGGGCATTGGAGCACGTGGTCGATACCGTGCTTTCCTTCGAAGGCGACCGACATCACGGGTTGCGCATGCTGCGCGCGCTGAAGCACCGATTCGGCGCGACCGACGAGCTGGGGCTCATGGAGATGACGGCGAGCGGGCTGGTGCCGGTCACCGACCCGAGCGCGCTGTTTCTTGCCGACCGCCGCGTCGGCGCGACCGGTTCGGTCGTGGCCGCGGTGATGGAAGGAACGCGCCCGCTGTGCGTCGAGGTGCAGTCGCTCGTCGTGCCGACGGGCGCACCGATCCCGCGACGGGTCGCCCAGGCATTCGAGGGCAATCGGCTCTCGATGCTCGTGGCCGTGCTGCAACAGCGCGCCGGTGTCGCCCTCGGCGCCCAGGACGTGTACGCGAGCGTCGCCGGCGGTGTACGGGTCTCCGAGCCCGCCGCCGATCTCGCCGTCGCGCTGGCGATCGCGGGTGCGCGCAACGACTGTGCGGTCGACGCTGACACCATCGTCATCGGAGAGATCGGCCTCGGGGGCGAGATCCGCCAGGTGCCCCAGGCGCCGCGGCGGCTGACCGAGGCGCTGCGTCTCGGTTTCCGCCGCGCCATCGTCCCGGTTTCGACGCCTGACGTGCGGGGGATGACGCTGCGCCGGGTCGGCGACCTTCGCGAGGCGCTGGTCGCGGCGGCCTTCGGCCCGGGGTAGCCTCACATCCCGTTTCGACCGGGAGGATCCGTGGCGCAGGGCCGATCGGAAGTTCTCTACGCCGCGCTGCGGCTGGTTGCCCCGGGTACCCCCTTGCGGGAGGGTATCGACCGCATCCTGCAGGCGAAGATGGGCGCGCTCATCGTCGTCGGCGACGGCCCCGCGGTCTTGAACATCTGTTCGGGTGGGTTCCTGCTCGACGCCGAGTTCACGCCCCAGAGATTGTCGGAGCTGGCCAAGATGGACGGCGCGATCATCCTCGCGTCCGACGGTACGCGCGTCGCGCGGGCGAACGTGCACCTCGTTCCCGACCCCGACATCCCGACGAACGAAACGGGCACGCGCCACCGCACGGCCGAGCGGGTCGCGCGGCAGATCTCGGTTCCGGTCATCACCGTCTCCGAGGAGATGGGCGTGGTCTCGGTGCACTACCAGGGCAACAAACAGACGCTCGATCGGATCCCGCGCGTCCTGGCGCGTGCCGACCAGGCGTTGCAGATCCTCGGTCGCTACAAGTCCCGTCTCGACGGCGTGACCAGCGCGCTGTCAGCGCTCGAGGTCGAGGACCTGGTGACGGTCCGCGACGTCGTCACCGTGTTGCAGCGCGCGGAGATGGTGCGGCGGATCGCGGAGGAGATCGAGGGGTACGTCGTCGAGCTCGGCCTCGACGGGCGGCTCGTCGAGCTCCAGCTCGAAGAGCTGACCGGCGGTGTGCTCGCCGACCTGCGGCTGGTGGGCAAGGACTACTTCGTCGAATCGCCGGAATGGTTGCTCGTCCAGGTCACGTCGCGCCTCGCCCGCATCTCCGACGACGAGCTTCTCGATCTGCGCGCGGTCGCGTTGCTTCTGCACCTGCCGCCCGAGCACGATCTCGACTCGTCGCTCCAGCCGCGCGGTTTCCGGCTGCTCAGCAAGATTCCGCGCCTGCCGGAGACGATCGCCGCGCACGTCATCGAGCGCTTCGGCACGCTGCCCAAGGTGATGCGCGCCAGTCTCAGCGATCTCGTCGAGGTGGAAGGGGTCGGCGAAGCGCGAGCGCGCGCGATCAAGGACGGACTGTCGCGCGTCGCGGAGTCGTCGATTCTCGATCGCTACGCTTGAGTAGGCTTCCGCCGCGTGGACTCGGAGTAGCTTCTGCCGCATGGCAGCACTTCGCGAAGGGCCCGTCCACGACGTCACGGTCGAGTCCAGCCCACTTGTCGTCGACGGTCTCGAGGTCGCGGCCGTGCACGCGCGGCCCGACGGTCTGCCGATCGCGGGCGTGGTCTTGCATCCGGACATCGGTGGGTTGCGGCCATTGTTCGAAGACATGGCCCGGCGTATGGCGACGCACGGGCTCGCGGTCTGTGTCATCGAGCCGTTCGCGACCCAACCGGAGTCGGTGAGAGCGTCGGTCGAGGCTCGCCTGGCCCACGTCAAGGATCTCGACGACACGCAGCAGATGGAGCTGCTCGCGGCGGCCGCCAATCGCCTCGTGGTCGAGGACGACGTCGCACGCATTTCGGTGCTCGGCTTCTGTATGGGCGGCCACTACGTGCTGAAGGCGGCCTCCATCGGTCGGTTCGATGCGGCCGTGTCGTTCTACGGCATGGTGCGCGCACCAGAAGCCTGGCGCGGGCCCGGTCACCGCATCGATCCGCTGTCTGTCGCCGCGGAGATGGCGCCGACCCTCGCGTACTTCGGCTCGAACGATCCGTGGACGCCTGCCGCCGACATCGATGCGCTGCGCGCCGCGTGGAGTGGGCGGACCGATTGTGAGGTCGTGGTCGTGGAAGGCGCGGAGCACGGATTCGTCCACGATCCCGAGCGTGAGGTTCACCGCGCCGACGACGCCGCGCGCGCGTGGGAACGCGCGATGCAGTGGGTCGGCGCGACGTAGTCGCTGCGGAGCGAGCGCAACCTAGACAGTCGCGCGGATCTCGAGCTCTTCGCGGTTGACGATGCGGTAACGACTCCGTCCCGAGATCTCGAGCCAGCCCAGCTTGACGAACAAGGCGATCGCTTTGTTCACCCGCTCGCGCGACGCTCCGACCATGCCGGCCAGCTCCTCTTGAGTGAGCGGCATGCGGAAGTCGGCCTCGCCGCCGGCCAGCTCGAGGAGCCGCTTGGCGGTCCGGCCGGTCACGTCGAGGAACATCGCGTCGGCCAGAGCCTCGTCGGTCGCGCGGAGCCGCCGCGTGAGTATGCGCACGACCGCCCACAGCACCTCGGGCCGGCGGACGAGCACGTCTCGTACGTCGTCGAACTCGACCTCGATGAGATGAACGGTCGTGAGCGCGCGTGCTTTCGCCGAGCGCACACCCCCGTCGAACATCGGCATCTCACCGAAGAGTGCCCCGGGTCCGAGCACGGTCAGCACCGACTCGCGGTCGTCCGACGCCCGGGCGACAATTGCGACCCGCCCGGAGAACACGACGTAGAGATGTGCCGCCGGGTCGCCCTTCTCGAAAATCGTGTCGCCGCGGCGATAGCGCGCAAGGGCGGTGCG
>JALYLU010000313.1 GCA_030774075.1 Actinomycetota bacterium
ACGTGGCGCCGGTTCATCGAAGGCGTCGACTTCGGGCCCGAGTGGAACGCACACCTCCTCGACGAAGCGACGCTCGCCGGCTTCTGCGAAGAGCTGCCGATCGGTCTGGCGCGTCAGGCGCACGCGTGCACGCACACGACGTTCGCGCCGACGGTCATCCGCGGTGGCACCAAGACGAACGTGATCCCCGATCTGGTGGAGGTCGAGGTCGACATCCGTACCCTTCCGGGCCAGCGCAGCGCCGACATCCGCGCCATGCTCGACGACGCGCTCGGCGATCTCGTCGCGTGCACGGAGATCATGCCGTTCGACGAGAACGAGTCGACCACGTCGCCCTCCGACACGCCGCTGTGGGACGCGATGGGTCGCGTCTCGTCGCAGCTGGTCGCGGGCTCGGCGCTCGTGCCGTTCCTGACTGTCGGCGCGACCGACGCGCGCTTCTTCCGGCGGTCCGGGTCGGTCGCGTACGGATTCGGCTTGTTCAGCCGCAAGCTTTCGTTCGACGACTACGCATCGATGTTCCACGGCAACGACGAACGCGTCGACATCGACTCGCTCGTGCTGTCGACTCGCCTCTGGGAAGGCTTGGCCCAGGACCTCCTCGCCTGACAGCAGTGCCTGAAGGATGTGTGACGACGTGACGGTGGGTCACTCGTCGGGTTGGTCGCGGAGATAGCGCTCGAAGTCCTCGGCGAGGGATTCGCCCGACGGCAGCTCGTCTTCGTCGAACCAGTCGTCGTCGTCCGCTTCGTCGTCGTCGGCCGCGATCTCGTCGTCGGTCTCGAGCCAGCCCGGTCCGTCGTCGGCGGTGTCGAAGCGGGTTTCGAGGCGTTCGACGTAGGAGCTCACGTCGGCGTCGCCCGCGACCACCTCGGAGACGGAGCGTTCCCACGCGCTCGACGCGATGTCGAGGTCGGTGAGATCGAGCCCGAGGTCGAGGAGCTCGCCCAGGCGATCGAGCATCGCGCGCGTCGCTTTCGGGTTCGGTGGCGTGGCGACGTAGTGGGGAACCGGCGCCCAGATCGACGCCGACGGGAAGCCGGCTCGGCGCACCGCGTCGTGCAGAACGCCGACGATCCCCGTCGGACCGACGTATCGTGAACGCTGCATCCCGAGGCGCGCCGCGAGCACCTCGTCGGTTGCCGACCCGGTGCACCGGATCGGGCGGGAGTGGGGCGTGTCGCCGAGCAGCGCCCCGAGGGTGACGATCGTGTCGCAGTTGGTCGTGCGGGCGACGCCGATGACGTCGTCGCAGAACGAGCGCCATCGGAGGTTCGGTTCGACGCCGAGAAGCAGCACGAGGTCGCGTCCCCCCGCGGGCAGTGAACCGGCCGAGAGCGCGATCGACGGCCAGTTCACCGTGCGCACGATGCCGTCGACGAGCTCGACCGTCGGGCGGGCGGCCTGGAAGTCGAGATACTCCTCGATGTCGAGCGAGGCGAACGGTCTCGCATTACACGCCCGCGCGAGCCAGCGCACCGCGTCGGAGGCTGCGTCGGCCGCGTCGTTCCAACCCGAGAAGGCGGCGATCATCGCGGGGTGGTGCAGCGACGGCTCCACACTCCAACGGACGGTCACGCGCTCACCTTACGTCCCGCTCCGGCGCTCGTTCTCGCGTCGGACCACCGGATTGCTGAGCGTGCCGACGCCCTCCACGGTGATCTCGACGACGTCTCCGTCGACCAGCCAACGGGGCGGCGTGCGTGCCGCACCCACCCCCGCCGGCGTTCCGGTGAGGATGACGTCTCCGGGTTCGAGCGTGCAGCCCTGACTGATCCAGGCGATCAGAAACGGCACCGCGAACACGAGCTGCGAGGTGTTCGAAGACTGGAGCACCTCGCCGCTGACACGCGTCTCGATCGCCAGACCGCGGGAGAGGTCGACCTCGTCGAGCGACACGACTACGGGGCCCAGCGGACAGAAGGTGTCGAACGACTTCGACCAGCTCCATTGACCGGTCGTGAACTGATGGTCACGGGCCGAGACGTCGTGCCCGATCGTGACGCCGGCGACGACGTCGAGCGCGTCCGCCTCGCGAACGTCGCGTGCGCGCCGTCCGATCACGACCGCGAGCTCGCCTTCGTAGTCAGGTTGCAGTACATGGGGTGGGATGACGATCGGCTCGCCGGGCGCGACGACCGAGCTCAGTGACTTCACGAACAATGTCGGCGCGTCGGGCAAGGGCCGCCCGGTCTCGGCCGCGTGGTCGCGATAGTTGAGACCGACGCCCCAGATCAGCCGCGGACTTCGAACCGGGGATCTCAAGCCAACGCTCCCTTCTCGTGGAGCAGGGCGAGCGAGGCGTCGTCGACACCCAGTTCGCGAAACACCTCGTCAGTGTGTTCGCCGATGTTCGGCGCCGCCCGACGGATCTCGAGTCCGTGCCCGTCGAACTGCATGGGCGACGACGACAGTCGCGCGGTCGGATGATCGGGATGATGCGCCATGTATCCGTTCGCGTGTACTTGCGGATCGTCGATCACCTCGACGGGTGACGCGATTGCCGAAAAGATCGTGTCGTGCGCCGACAGCCGTTCCTTCAGCTCCGCGAGCGGCAACGACGCGATGCGCGCGACGAAGATCGGATGCAGCTCGGGCGCGCGTTGCATGCGCTCGGCGGCGGTGGTGTACCCGGGCTTGTCGATGAGGTCATCGAGCCCGAGCGCCCGGCAGGTCGGCGCCCAGTGCCGGTCGGGATCGAGCATGTTCAAGCTCAGCCAACGTTCGTCCGCGGTTCGAAATGATCCGACGAGAACACTGCTGAGGCTCTTGCCGGCGACGTGACGCGGCGGTTCGACGCCCAGGATCGTCGTCGGAACGAGGTCGTTCGAGAGCGTCCATACCGCGGCGCCGAGCAGCGACACGTCGACAACCGTCGGGTTGCCCGTTCGCTCGCGCTTGAACAGGGCAGCCGCGACTCCTCCGGCGAGGTACGCGCCGCCGGGCGCGTCGCCGAGCGCGCCACGCGGTTGGACGAGTTGGCCGCCCTTGGGCGTGAGCATGTGTGCGAGTCCTCCACGCGCCCAGTAGGACACGGCGTCGAAGCCGCCTTGATCCGCGTCCGGGCCCTGCAATCCCTGACCGGAACCGATCGCGTACACGCACTGCGGGTTGACCGCCCAGATGTCGTCGGGATCGACCCTGAGCTTCTCGCGAGCGGTCGGCAGGAAGTTGGTGATGAACACGTCGGCCCATTCGATCAACCGGTCGAGCGCGGCGCGACCTTCGGCATTGCGGAGGTCGATCGCGACGCCGCGCTTGTTGCGGTTGAACTGCTCGAAGAGGAAGTTGAAGTCGCCCGTATCGGCGACGAAGCCCATCGCCATGATCTGGCGCAGGGGATCGCCGGTCGGTCGCTCCACCTTGACCACGTCGGCACCCCAATCGGCGAGGATCGCCGCCGCCGAGGGCACGAAGCCGTGCTCGGCCACTTCCAGAACCTTCACTCCGTCCATCACGCCCATGACGCATCCTTTCGTAACGGCTGCGACTCGCGGTCAACGGCAGGGTTGGCTCAACTGCGCAGCGCCGCGATCGACGACCGCGAGCACTGGTCGAGCGCGCCCTGCACCATGATCTCCACGAGCGAGCCGATGTGATCGAAACCTTCGCCGACGGTCTTGCCCATCAAGAAGCGCGCGTGGATGCCCTCGAGGATGATCGCCAGCTTGTACGCGGCGAGCGCTTCGTAGAAGTCGAGGTGGCTCACGTCTCGTCCCGACTTCTGCGCGTACCGCTCGACCACGTCGTCACGCGGCAGGAATCCCGCTTCGGCCGAGATCGTCGCTCCGACGTTGCCGGTCTGCGCGTCGTCGCGCACGTAGTAGAGCAGGTAGAGGCCGAGGTCGGCGAGCGGGTCGCCGAGTGTGGCCATCTCCCAGTCGAGCACGGCGACGATGCGGCCGGGGTCTTCGGGCGCCAGCATCGTGTTGTCGAGCCGGTAGTCGCCGTGCACGATCGTCGGCCGCGGCGAGTCGGGTAGCGCGGCGCGCAAGCGGCGCGCGAGCTCGTCGACCGCCGGCAGCTCGCGCGTCTTCGAACGTTCCCACTGTTCGCCCCAGCGTCGCACCTGCCGCTCGACGTAGCCGTCGGGATGCCCGAAGTCGCCGAGCCCGACCGCCTCGTAATCGACGGCGTGGATCGCGACCAGCACATCGATGAGCTCCTCCGAGCAGCGCCGCGCTTCGTCGCGCGACAACGCCCCGATGTCGGCGCTCGTGCGCAGGATCTGGCCGTCGACGAGCTCCATCACGTAGAAGGGCGCGTCGTTCACCGATGCGTCGTCGCAGAACGCGAGCGTCTCCGGAACCGGTACCGCGGTGGGCGCGAGCGCGGTCAGGACCTTGTACTCGCGGGCCATGTCGTGCGCGGTCGGCAGCACGTGTCCGAGTGGCGGGCGCCGCAACACGTACCGGGCGCCGGCATCGCGGATGGCGTACGTGAGGTTCGAGCGCCCACCCGAGATGAGCGACGCGGCCAGCTCTCCGCCGGTCGCGCCGTCGACGTGCGCCGCGAACCACGGTCGCAGGCGTTCGAGGTCGACCCCCGGCGGCGTGTCCGTCACGGCCGGGAGGTTACATATCCGAGATGTCACCGGCCCTGGGCCGCCGGCGCGTGAGCGCGGGCGCCACGGGGTTACGCGATGCGGGACTCGCGCGGCGCGACCGGCTCGCCGTTGCCCCGCGGGTAGCGGGCGACGCGACCCACCGGCATGTCGACGCGGAAGCCGGCGGCGGCTCGCTCCTCTTCGGACTCCGCTCCCCAAAAGCCGTACTCCCGGTGCGCCCGTGCCCAGTCGCGGCATTCGTGCAGCGCCGGGCACGTGTGGCACACGGCCCGAGCCTGTGACTCGCGCACGACGCGCGCCTCGGGCCGTTCGCCCGCGGGCGCGAAGAAGAGACGCGTCTGACCTTCGCAGGCGGCGTCCGTGGTCCAGGTCAGCGGGCCGGTGAAGATGAAACTCGACATCATTTCGGCGGTCATGTGCTCCCCTTCACGACCGGGGATGACGGAGCTCGGGGAACCGGGCGGGGGGACGCCGGCTCCCTCGAGCTCCTGTCGTACGTCTTCTAGTGAAGTCGATCACAAGACCATCTGTCAAAGACGTGGGAACGATAGTATCGATCGGTAATGGCGATGCATCGGGGTGCGGCCCGGTGTACGTGGCCTGACCGGCCGCGCGTTGGAGGAGGACTTGCATGGACATTCGCCAGCTGGAGGCGTTGCTGACCGTCGCCGAGGCGGGAAGCTTCACGACCGCGGCCGACCGGCTCCACACCGTCCAGTCCAATGTGTCGGAGCATGTCCGCCAGCTCGAAGCCGAGCTGGGCGTCCAGCTGCTGGTCCGGGGCCGGCGGGTCACGGTTCCGACCGAGTTCGGCGTTCGGGTGATCGAACGGGCCCGGGCGATTCGCAGTGAGATCGAGGCGCTGCGCAAGGACCTGTCCATGTTGCAGGGTCTCGAGACCGGGCATGCGACCCTCGGGGTCGTCGGCACGGTCAGCCGCTTGCTCGTGCCGATGGTCGTGGCTGAGATGCGCACGAGTGCGCCGGGCGTGTCGTTGCGGCTCACCGAAGGTGCGTCGGAGCGTCTCGCCGGCGAGGTCGCGGAGCGGCAGCTCGCGTGCGCGGTCGTCACCGAACCGGTCAGCGACCCGCGGTTGCACGTCGAACACCTTCGCGATGAAGACCTCGTCGCGCTCGTTCCGTCGGCGCGGCGTCTGCGTGGCCGCGAGCCGATCGCGTTGGCCGAACTCGCGACCGAGACGCTCATCCTCCCGCCCGCGGGCAACCCGTTGCGCGACGAGGTCGAGACGGCGGCGCGGGCCGAGCGCGTCGAGCTGCGTGTGCCCATCGAGGTCGAGGGCGTGCGGCTCATCGCCGACCTCGTCGCCGCGGGTGCCGGTGTCTCGATCCTGCCGGAGACGGCGGTCGCAGATGATCACGCGGGTGTGCGTCAGATGCGTATCGCGCGCATGCCCCCGCGCCGCCTGGCGGTCGTGACCGCGCGCGGCGTGCAGCTCTCGCTCGCCGACCAGGCAGTGCACGATGCGGTACGCAGGATCGTGCGCGACGAGCGCCGGCCGAACGAAGAGCGGAGTGCGTGAGGGAGTACTTCGCTGTCGTCTCTATACCTATGGGTCGACTCCACGCTCCGCTCCCCTCCGGTCGCTTCGCTGTCGTCTCTATACCTATGGGTCGACTCCACGCTCCGCTCCCCTCCGGTCGCTTCGCTGTCGTCTCTATACCTATGGGTCGACTC
>JALYLU010000314.1 GCA_030774075.1 Actinomycetota bacterium
GTATTTATCCGGTTCCGCAGCCGAAGTCGGACACGTCGGGGAACTGCTCTGCGCACGCCTGCGAGAACGTGAAGACGTCCGTCGTGGACGAGTCGTTCGCGCGAATGTGCAGGAAGGCAGTGCTCGATGCCGTGGCCGTCGTGATGTCCTTCAGGGAGCGGACCTGCGTCGTACCAGGTGTGCCAACGCCGCTAGGAAGTTTCTGCGACTGCGATTGTGCCGTACCGAGGTACTCGAACGTCGAGGCAACCCCGGCGGTACCCGACGAGCAGATTGCAATTCCTGTGGGCAGGAGCGGGAAGGTCGCGTCGTAGTGGGCCGCGACAACCGACTCACCCGCGGTCGACGCCGGTACCTGCTCGATGAAGCCGGCAAAGGTCACCACCGCGGTTGGAACGATGAGCTCACCAATCGTCGGCTTGTTGAATGCCGGGCTGTCCTGCTTGCCGAACACGGCCGTGATGTAGGCGTTCGGGTTCTGCCACGCGCCGGTGATGACGAAGCCCTCCGGCGTGTTCTTCGCGCAGTCGTCGGAACCCGCGACCAGCGTCGGGTTCAGGTCGAGCTCGGCGCCCAGATTCAAGCCCACACCGCCGTTGGCAGGTGCGGTCGCGCTGGGCGCGCCGATGGCCAGCGCTGCGGCGGCCGATGTGGCAGTCGCAGCCGCGTTGAGAACGACCGTCGTTGGGTTGGTGACGGTCTTTATGTAGTCGCCGGCCGGGATGCCGGGGCCGGTGACCGGCAGGTCAGTGTCCCACGACTGGAAGTTCGCGCTCGCCGACGTCACGGTCGTCGTGGTGGTTGTGGTGTGGGCATCGTGTATGAAGCGCGCGGTCGTCTGGCTCGCGGCCGGACCGATGCTCAACTGCTGGCTGCTTCCGGTGGCAGTCGCAACCGGTGCGACGGTCACCTGCGTGGCGCTGGTGCGCACGGTGATCTTGGCGTGGTTGCCCATGTTCGTGCCGCTGATCGCGCGGCCGACATCCGTAGCCAAGAAGTTGGCGCTCGCCGACGTCACGACGCCGGAGCCCGACGTTGTCGAGGCGTCGAGCACGGTGCGCGAGTCAGAGTTCTCGACGGTCCACTTCTTGCCGGTGGCCGTGGCGGTCGCGTTCTGGTTGAGAACCGCGTGGGTTGCGTCGGTGAACGTCTTGATGAACACGCCGGCCGGGAGAGCCGACGCGGTAAGGGCGAGCGCCGGAGTGGTGCCGCCGTTCAGCGATGTCGACGCGCTGAATCCGCTGATCCCGTGGTTGACGTCCTTCGCGCTGAAGTGGCCCGCTGTCAACACGATGTTGGGGCTGCCGGATGTGGTGCTACCGGTCACTGGGTGTCCGGCGCCAACGTGCCACACCGCCTGCGGGAAATCCTCCACCTTGTAGGTCTGGCTCGTGAACGCCGACGCCGTGGTCAGAATGCACGACACCTTCAGGTTGCTCTGCCCTCCGGGCGCGTTCGGAAACATCGAGATTCCCCCCGGGGCCGCGCAACCGTTCACGACCGCTCCGGCGGGACTGGCGACGATCACCGAGGCCAGGGCCAACGCGGCCGCGACCAAACCGATCGGGAATTTACGTCGAGACATGCCCCAACTCCCCCTGATGTGAAAGCACCGGCGAGCGCCGACGCCTCTGTTTCCAAATGTTTCCAAGCGATTTCCCAAACTGGAGCAACCGGAAACAATTTTCTGTCAGTGCTTCACAAGTTTCCGGAACTGCCCGGAGAGGCGGCTCGGCCGACCCGAAGCGAATCTCCGCGTCGGACCGGGTCAGACGCGTGAGCGTGCTGTGAACGGGCCCGACCGCGAACGGGCCGATCCACTTGCGCATTCGTCGTGGGCCGCCCGGGACTCGAACCCGGAACCTGCGGATTAAAAGTCCGTCGCGCTGCCAGTTGCGCCAGCGGCCCGCGAGTCCAGGCTACGGGACGGACGCCGGCGTCAACCGAGTTGTTCGCTCGGCACGTCGAAGTACTTCTGGTAGCGGCGCGCCCGTTCGCGCAGCGCACGTTCGTCGAGGCCGGTCTCGCGGAATGCGTACGTGTGCTTCCCGTGCTTGTCCCGCGGGTTGGCGGCGAGGAACGCGCGCATCCGCTGTTCGGCGCCGGATTCGAGCTGGAGTCCGAGCCGCTCGTAGATCGTGCGGATCGTCGTGAACGGATCGGCCATGAAGGCGCGAAACTGCACGTCGACCACGCGATCTGCGGTAATTGTGCCGTCCTCGCGCGCGGTCACGGAACGGTCGAGCCCGTCGAGAATGTTGTCGGCGAAGTCGGCCGCCGCGTCGGGGATCGACGTATCGTCACTCCCCAACGACCGCAGCCGCGCGACCAACGACGACAGCGACGCGATGATCCGCAGCGGATCGCGGTGCGTCTGCACCAAAAGGGCGTTCGGGTACTCGCCGAGCAACGCCTCGAGCGCCCAGAGGTGCCCCGGCGACTTGAGCACCCAACGTCGCGCCGGGCATCGCGACTGCAGGTGCTCCAGGAACATCCGGTGCCAACGGTACGCGGGACCCATGTCGGCCTCGTGCAGCAACCAGCGCGCGTACGACGGCACGCGGTACTGCGTCGGGAAGATCATGCTGCGGAAGTCGGAGGCGGTGATCCGCACGCATTCCTGCGGCAACTGCGCGGCCATCGGGTGCATCGACTTGAAGCCGGGCAGAACGAGGTCGACACCCGCGAGGGTCTCGTCGACCTCCGCGATGCGCGGATCGGTGTCGTAGGTCGCCGTCTCGGGCGGCGGCATCGGACGATCGATCTCCCACGTCATCGGGACGCGCGTCGCGGGATCTTGCGCCAGGAGCTCGTGCAGGATCGTGGTGCCGGTACGGCCCTGGCCGACGATCACGATCGGCGGCACGACGTCGACCCCCGCGATCTCCGGATGCGCCTTCCGGTACTCCACGATGCACATGCGATCGCCGAGGTAGCCGGCGAGCTCGCCCCCGACGAGCGTCGCCCCCAACTCGTTCAGCGCGGCTTCGTTGCGCAGCGCGTCGACGAGCCGCGACAGACCTTCCTTCCAGGAGTCGTCGCCGAGATCATTGAGTCCCGTCTGCTCGGCCGCCTGCTCGACGGCGCGCTCGGCGTCGAGCTCCACCGCGGTCATCGAACGTCCGCCCGCTTCACGACCTCGGCGACCGGCGTCTCGACCTCGCCCTCGGGCAGGAAGAACCGCCAGAACACCATGCCGAAACCTCGGCCCTCGGTGTCGATCCAGTTCGCGACCCCTGGGTCGTCGTGCGCGATGACCATCCGGAAGCTGCCGTCGGCCTCGAGCGTGGTGCTCGCGCGATTGAGGCTGGCGGTGCGGTGCGCGTAGTCGTAGGTCTGTAGATAGCGGTTCCAGAGCGAGACGTTCGCGAAGCGGCACTTCGGCCAGCGGCCGGTCATGACGAGCGCCTCGTCGGGCCCGAGCAGGTACGGCGCCATCGAGTACGCGGCGTCGGCCGCCGCGAAGGCGAAGGTCCCGGGCAGCTCGGGCGGCGGGAACACGTTCGGCGTCGACGAGACCCACGACGGCTGCACGCGCTCGCCCGGCTTGGGCTGATCGAGCGTGCGCGACCGTACGAACGACGCGACGCGCCGTAGTCCGGCTGCGACCGACGCGTCGTCCCACGGTGCGGGCGGTCCGATCGGCTCGACCGGCTCGATGGTGAGCGGGACCCGCCGGTTCGGGTCGGCCGCGGTCGGAGTCGGCTCCTCGAAGTAGCACCGCACGATGATCTCCGACGCTCCGTCGACGAGCCCGAGCCAGTTCCGCTCGCGCCGCGCGCCTCCGAAGAAGAGCTCGAAGCTGCCGTCGGCCGCGATGTCGAACTGATCGTCGTTGATCACGCCTGCGGTCTCGGTGCTGTACCCGCCTTCCGACGTGTTCCTCTCGACGGTGAACGACAGGTACGCCGCGCCCGCGACGTTCCCGGTCACGCGATACGAGCGGTCGGAGCGAATTGGCGCGGTGTAGTAGATCGCGTCGGCGTTGTCGCCGAGCATCTTGCGGGTGCGCGACACGATCGGACGGAAGAACGGCCGCTCGGGATCGCATTCGAACATCAGGAACAGCCCGCCCTCGAGCATGTTCGCGACGCTGCGGTATCCGTCTGGAAGGTCGCCGAACATCGGCGCGCTCCACTCGTCTCCGAGGTAGCGCTCGTCGACCTCCTGCAGCAACGCGATCAGCTCGCGCAGCGCCCGCCGCGATTCGGAGTCGGAATCGGTGTCGGTCATCTCGCCCCCTCGTGGTGCACTCTCGCGCGCCACGCCGACTCGACGCACACGGAGGCGAGCGGTCAGCCGCCCGACAACGTCGTCGGCACCGATCCGCTCGTCGGCGGGCCGCTCGTCGTCGCGGCGTTCACGACGCGGCCGCACGTGCGCGCCGCGTACGCATCGAGTGGAACACGATCGGTGAGCGCGGCATCGAAGCGATACTGCTGCACATCGGCTTCGACGCGCTCCAAGCCGTCATGCAGCTCGACCGGCACGACCGCGCGCAGCTCGCGCACGTTGGCGACGTAGTCGTGTACGGCCGAGTCCAGCGTCTTCTTGAACGCGTTGGGGTCGCGCACGTCGGCGCGCTTGACGGCGCTCGCGATCTCGTCGAGCTTGGCGACGAACGTGCACGCGGCGGGATGGGCCGACGGCGGCGACGACGACTTCGATCGGCCGACGCCGCTACAGGAACCCAGGGCCACCGGCACGAGGAGCGCGCCGACGATCGGCAGGCATCGCCCCGTCAGCACCGGCTTTCGCACGGGCGAACCGTAGCGACCGGCTGCTACCCTGTACCCCTCCGGTGAAGACCGAGCCCCCATCGTCTAGTGGCCTAGGACGCCGCCCTTTCACGGCGGTAACGGGGATTCGAACTCCCCTGGGGGTGCGCTTTCAGCACGAGGCGTGAGCGAAGCCGACCGCAGGGAGGCGGAGCGCAAGCCGAGCAATAGTCAAGGTCCTGTGGTGCAGTTTGGAGTGCACGCCGCCCTGTCAAGGCGGAGGCCGCGGGTTCAAATCCCGTCAGGACCGCGTTTCTGGAAGTCTCGACCCTCCTGTTCGCCGGAGGCCAAGAGCACGAGCCGACCAGTAAGCAGGAGGCGACAGCGGAGCCGACCAGGGAGCGACAGCGGAGCCGACCGTATGGGAGGCGCAGCGCGAGCGACCAATAGAGATGGGAGGCGTAGCGCGAGCCGACCAATAATCAAGGCCGGGTAGCTCAGTTGGCAGAGCGCGCGCCTGAAAAGCGTGAGGTCACCGGATCGACGCCGGTCCCGGCCACGTACATGACCGTTGACTCGGCTCTTGCCGGTTTCCGCGGTCGTTTCCTCGGGGTGCGCGCCCTCGACGCGCTCATCGCAACGTGCAGTCGCAACACGCTCTTCGACGTCCGTGATCGCGCGCGGTACGGGTCGCTGTCATTCCTCGACACGGCTGCGACTCGCGCCCTCCCGTCGTGTTGCGCGCACGCGCGACACGAAGGACATCTCGCTCTGGGTGAACAATCGCGGAAAGTCTGACCGAGCAGCGAGATGACCACGCGTGAGGTAACGCGTACCGATCCCGCGCGAGGAGTGACCCCGCGTTGACTCCGCGCCGCCAGTGCATAGGCGCGCACGATGGCGAACTCGACGTCTTGTGGGCAGTCGATCACGCATCGCGAGAAGGCGCTCATGACAACCGATATCGCAGATTTTCTCGTTGAGATTGCTGGACGAGCAGTGGCAACACGGGTTAACTTCCGCCCCAACTGGGCGAGGCGCTATGCGCGTCGCATTAATCGGAGGGACGGATGTTCCGAGCGACGCGTTTTCTCGTCGCGGGTAGCGCCGCGTTTCTAATTGTCGGTCCGATCGCTGCGATCCATGTCGAGGCCGCGGGGGCAGTGCAGCCGGCCGGGCCGGTTGGGCCGACGGGTGCGACCGGTGCGACCGGTGCGACGGGTGCGCGTGGCATTACCGGCGCGGCGGGTGTGACGGGCACGACGGGTGCGCAGGGTGCGCGTGGCATCACGGGCGCGGCGGGTGTGACGGGTGCACAAGGTGCGCGTGGCAATACCGGCGCCATGGGTGCGCGTGGCATTACCGGCGCGACGGGCCTCACGGGCGCGACGGGCTTGACCGGGCCTACGGGTCCGACGGGTACCACTGGCGCGACGGGCCTGACGGGTGCGACGGGTCTTACTGGGCCGACGGGTCCGACGGGTTCTACC
>JALYLU010000315.1 GCA_030774075.1 Actinomycetota bacterium
GCGCCGACGACCCCAACGCCAAGCCGGTCGCGGGTGGAAACCTGACGTACGGCATCGAGGCCGACACGGCCGGCGGGTTCTGCCTGTTCAAGGCGCAGCTCGCGATCGGCGGTATCCAGGTCGCGCGCTCCGTCTACGACACGCTGACGATGCCGGGTGGCGACGGCAAGATCCACCCGTACCTGGCCGAGTCGGTGACGGGCACCCAGAACAACAAGATCTGGACGATCAAGCTCCGCCCGGGCATCAAGTTCCACGACGGCACCGCCCTCGACGCGCAGACGGTGAAGGACAACCTCGACCACTACCGCAAGGACAATCTGCTCTTCGTGTTCGTGTTCGCCGATATCACCGCGGTCGACGTGGTCGACGCGCTCACCGTGAAGGTGACGAGCAAGGTGTCGTGGAGCGCCTTCCCGTGGTTCCTCTGGGGCAGCAGCCGGCTCGGCATCATGGCTGAGGCGCAAATGAAGTCGCCCGACTGCAACACGAAACTCATCGGCACCGGGCCGTTCCAGTTCGTGTCCTGGAAGTTCGGCGACAAGTTCGTCGCCAAACGCAACCCGAACTACTGGTACAAGGACCCAAAGACGGGAATGCAGCTGCCCTACCTCAACCAGATCACGTTCGTGCCGCAAGAGGACGGCGCGAAGCGCACCTCGTCACTCCAGGCCGGCGACTTCCAGATCATCCACACGTCGGACGCGCAGCAGGTCGTGAAGATCCGCAAGGACCGCGACGCCGGCAAGCTCAAGGACACCGAGTCCGACAAGTTCACCGAGGTCGGCTACGTGATGCTGAACGCCACGCCGTCGTGTTCCCCGACCCCGTGCACGCCGTCGCCGTTCAGCCACCTGTCGGCGCGCCAGGCGGTCGCGTACGCGGTCGACCGCGACACCTATAACCGGCTGCGCAACGACGGCATCCAGCAGAACGCATCCGGTCCGTTCGCTCCGGGAGTCGACGGGTATCTCGCCGACTCGGGCCTGCCGACGTTCAGTCCCGAGAAGGCCAAGGCCGCCGCCGCGACGTACAGGCAGGAGACCGGCAAGGCCTTGACGTTCACGCTGAACCACACCGCCGACCCGTCGACAACGCAGGACGCCGTCCTGGTGCAGCAGATGGTGCAGCAGAACGCCGGCGTCAGGGTGCAGCTGCACTCGGTGGCCGACCAGAGCACGTTGATCGACATCGCGATCTCGCGGAAGTTCGACGCGACGGTCTGGCGCAACCACCCCGGGGCCGACGACGACACGCAATACGTGTGGTGGCACTGCGCCAACTCGCCGCCGGTGGGAACCGACCCGAACGGCGCCCCCGCGTGCGACAACCCGGTCAACTTCGGCGGTTTCAACGACCCCGTCATCAACAGCGCCTTCGACAAGGCCCGGCAGAGCAACGTTCCCGCGGAGCGGACCCGCCTCTACGAGGACATCAACAAGGAGTTCGCGAAGCAGCTGTGGGACTTGTGGTCGCAGTGGTCGCTGTGGACGGTGGCATACAAGCCGGACGTCCACGGCGTCCTCGGCCCTGCGCTTCCCGACGGTGCCAAGGCGTTCGAGGGACTCCCGACGGGAAACCCGGTCGACGGCCTGTGGTGCGACGCCGGAAAATGTTGATCGGCGCCTGACGGCAGGCGGGAGCGAAGGAGGGGACGACGCGTGCGTGTGCTCGTGCGACGGGTGATCCAGCTGATCGTGGTGCTGGTCGTCGTCACGTTCTTCACGTCGATCCTCACCGCGCTCCTGCCGGGAGACCCGGTCACGACGATCGCTCCGTTCTCGTCGGAGCAGGACCGCGCGAACATCCGGAACCAGCTGAACCTGAACGAGAACGTGGTCGTGCGCTACGGCAAGTGGCTGGGTCACTTCCTGACGGGCGACATGGGGCGTGAGTACGCCGGACCGAATGTGCGCGGACAGTCGATCTCGGGTCGCGTCAAGGACACGCTGCCGCGGTCGTTGCTCTTGATGCTGTACGTGCAGATCCTGACGTTGTTGATCGCCGTTCCGTTAGGCGTCTATACGGCGTATCGCGCCGGAACGCGCTTCGACGACCTCTCGAACGGGGTCGCGTTTCTCTTGCTGAGCATCCCGGTGTACGTCACGGCGACGTTGATGTTGTTGTTCCTCAGCGTCCAACGACATCTTCTCCCGACCGAGGGCTGGATTTCGCTCGGGAGCGATCCGGTCGCGCACTTCAAGCACCTCGCGATGCCCGTGATGGCGATCACCATCGGTCAAGTGGCGGTGTACGCGCGCCTGCTGCGAAGCGACATGGTCGCGACCCTGCAGGAGGACTACATCCTGATGGCGAAGAGCAAGGGAATCAGCGATGGGCGCGTCCTCTGGCGTCATGCATTGCGACCGTCCAGCCTGACGCTGCTCACCGTCGCCGGGTTGAACGTCGGCCAGCTCATCGGCGGGGCGTTGATCGTCGAGGTCATCTTCCATTTGAACGGCCTCGGCTTCGCGATCGGCGACGCCATCAACCGCCGCCAGTACATCGCGTTGCAGGACTACATCGCCGTAGTTGCGATCGTGTACGTGCTCGTCAACGTCGCGGTGGACATGCTCTACCGCGTACTCGACCCGAGGATCCGCGGTGCTCGAATCGGCTGACACCGAGCTCGTTGGCGGGAGCCTGGGCGCGGCCGCGGCCGTCGAGGAGCCGCCGCCCGAGGTTTTCGAGAAACCGGGGATCGGTGTGCTCGCGTGGCTGGGCGTCGGGTGGCTCGCGTTCATCGTTGTCATCGCGGTCGTCGCCCCGCTTCTTCCGCTCAAGTCACCAATGGTGGGCGACTACTTGCATCCCAAGGCCGGCTTGTTGACGTCGGGACACCTCCTCGGCAGCGACGACTCTGGGCGGGACGTGCTCAGCCGCGTGATCTGGGGCGCCCGTGCGTCGCTCCTCATTGCCGTCGGTTCGATCGCGTTCGGAACGCTGATCGGCGGTCTTCTCGGACTGATCGCCGGCTTCAAGGGTGGCCTGACCGACACCGTCCTGGGTGCGTTCTTCAACATCTTCCTGGCGTTCCCTCAGCTGGTGCTCGCGCTCACCCTCGTGGCGGTCCTGGCGCCGGTGAAGCCCTCGGGCGGTACGACGTCCGGCGAATGGGGCCATCGCATCCTCGTCGTCATCCTGGCGGTCGGGATCGTGTCGGTGCCGCTCCTCGGACGCATCACGCGGGCGAGCGCGATCTCGTGGTCGCAGCGGGAGTTCGTGATGGCAGCACGCGCGCAGGGCGCGACGAGCCGCCGGGTCATGTTCCGGGAGGTGCTGCCCAACGTCGTTCCTGCGATGGCGTCGATCGCGCTGCTCGGTGTGGCGATCGTGATGGTGCTCGAGGGTGCGCTCGCGGTGTTCGGTGTGAGCATCCAGGAGCCCAACCCGTCGTGGGGCAACATGATCTACTCCCAGCTGAGCAACCTCGACTCCGCCCCTACGGTTTGGATCGTGCCCTCGGTCCTGATCTTCCTCTCCGTGCTCGCCCTGAACTACCTCGGTGACGTCGTGCGCGCACGCTTCGACGTGCGCGAGAGCGCGCTATGAGCCGACGGAAGCGCGGTGCCGCGCCGGGCACCGAGCGATTCGCAGACGCACCGCTCGACGGTTCGTTGCTCGAGGTCGACGAGGTCAAGACGCAGTTCAAGACGCCGCGCGGTCTGGTGCATGCCGTCGACGGCGTGTCGTTCAACCTGGATCGGGGCAAGACGATCGGGATCGTTGGCGAGTCGGGCTGCGGCAAATCGGTCCTGTCGCGCTCGATCATGGGGTTGCTGCCGCGGAATGCCGTCCGGCAGGGGAGTGTGACCTTCGAGGGGCGCGAGATCGGCAAGGCCACCGGCAGCGCGATGCGCAGGTACTGGGGCACGCAGATGGCGATGGTGTTCCAGGACCCGATGACGTCGCTGAACCCGGTGATGCGCGTCGGAAACCAGATCATGGAGTCGCTGCGGTTCCACTTCGACGTGACGAAGGACTACGCGGAGGAAACCGCGCTCGCGTTGCTCACGTCGGTCGGTATCCCCGAAGCGGAGCGGCGGCTGCGTGAGTATCCGCATCAGCTGTCCGGCGGCATGCGTCAGCGGGTGATGATTGCTATCGCGCTCGCGTGTGGTCCCAAGCTGTTGTTCGCAGACGAGCCGACCACCGCGCTCGACGTGACCGTGCAGGCGCAGATCCTCGATCTGCTGCAGCAGCAGCAGCGCGAGCGTTTCATGGCCATGGTGCTCGTCACGCACGACCTCGGTGTGGTCGCGGGCCGGACCGACGACATCGCGGTGATGTACGCGGGCCGCGTCGTCGAACGCGCGCCGACCCGCTCGCTCTTCGAGAACACGCGCCATCCCTATACCGAAGCGTTGCTGAAATCGATCCCGAAGCTCGGCCAGCCGAGCCATTCCAAGCTCGATGCGATCGCCGGCCGGCCGCCCGACCTCGTGAGCCCGCCCCCCGGGTGCAAGTTCGCGGCGCGCTGCCCCTACGCGCAGGCGAAGTGCATCACCGATGAGCCAAAGCTGGTCGACGCCGAGACTCCCGGCCACGCGTTCCGGTGCTTCTTCCCGGTAGGAAGCCAGGCGGGGGTCGAGGCGCTCGCGCGCAACCTCTCGGCCGGCGAGACTGCGACCGGCCTTCCGGTGCGCATGGAAGGCGAAGCCGTCCTCACCGGGATCACGGTCTGATGGCTGGTACCGGAACCGCGCACCTGCGCGCACCGGGCGACGTTCTCTTGCGGGTCGAGGACCTGGTCGTCGAGTTCCCGGCCGGGCGAAGCGGGCTGAAGGTGCATGCCGTCTCGAACATCAGCCTCGACGTCAAGGAGGGCGAGACCCTCGGGCTGGTCGGCGAGTCGGGCTGCGGCAAGTCGACGACCGGCAAGGCGATCATGCAGTTGCCGCCGCCGAAGTCGGGACAGGTGCTGTTCGAGGGTCGCGACATGGCGAAGCTGTCGGGCGAGGAGCAACGGCGCACCCGCACCGCGATGAAGATGATCTTCCAGGATCCGATCTCGTCGCTCAACCCACGGCGCAAGGTCGAAGACATCATCGCCGAGGGTCTGCGCATCTGGAAGGTCGGATCCGCGGAGGAGCAGCAGACCAAGATCGACGACATGATGCTGGCCGTCGGTCTCGATCCCGTCCTCCAGCGCGGGCGCCGGCCGCATCAGTTCTCCGGCGGGCAGTGCCAGCGCATCTCGATCGCGCGCGCGGTCATCACCGAGCCCAAGCTCATCATCTGCGACGAACCCGTGTCGGCGCTCGATGTGTCGGTGCAGGCGCAGATCCTCAACCTGCTCGAAGAGATGAAGACTCGCTACGGCCTGACGCTCATCTTCATCGCGCACGATCTCGCGGTCGTCAAGAATGTGAGCGACCGCGTCGTCGTGATGTACCTCGGCAAGATCTGTGAGGTCGGATCGCCCGACGTCATCTACCAGCAGCCCGCGCACCCGTACACGCGGGTGCTGCTCGACGCGATCCCGGTGCCCGATCCGAGTGTCCGGCCCGAAGCGCGGGCGAAGGTGATCGGCGAGATCCCGTCGCCGGTCGCGCCCCCGTCCGGTTGTCGCTTTCGCACGCGCTGCCCGAAGGCCCAGGCGAAGTGCGCCGACGAAGAGCCGAAGATCCAAGAGATTCATCCGGGCCAGTTCGTCGCCTGTCATTTCCCGCTCGCGGCGGGCGAGACGCTCCCCACGAGGAACGGCTCCACACCGCTCGCCTCCTGAGCGTCGAGCGCGCTAGTTGCGTGGGAGGCCGAGAATGCGCTGGGCGACGATGTTCTTGTTGACCTGCGTCGTGCCGCCCGCGATCGTCAGCGCCCGGCTGTAGACGCGATCACGGGCCCACGAACCAACGAGGCCGTCGGGGCCGAGCACTTCGCAAGCAACCTCGGTGATGTGCTGTTCGGTCTCGCTCCACAGCAGCTTCGCGATGCTTCCCTCGGGACCCAGGGCGCGGCCGTGCAGCTCGGCCGACAGCGCGCGCTCGGAGATCAGCTTCAGCAGCTCGCCCTCCATGTAGACGCGCGCGACGCGCTGACGCAGCACGGGATCGGCCGCCGCCACACGACCGTCGCCCATCGGCGTGCGCTTGGCCTCGTCGATGAGCCGCCGGATCTTGGCGCGGGTTCCGAGGTGCAGCTTGGCGACCGTGCCGCGCTCGTACGCAAGGGTCGTCATGGCCACGCGCCAGCCTTCGTTGACC
>JALYLU010000316.1 GCA_030774075.1 Actinomycetota bacterium
CAGCGGCACTGGTGGATTCGCCTGCATCACACTCGGTCGTAGGTCGGCGTCCTGCATGTTGGACGGACGGTACAGCGTCACGACAAAATCCGTGTATGACGCGTTAGGCGAGCCGCAGTGCAGCACGCTGCACTGGAACGTCATCTTGACCCGCGGCGTACCGTCGAAACGGGGGCTGCGCTGCCGCCCCCGCCGTGGTTCCGTTACCGACGGCTCGCGGTGGTGCAGCCTCCGCTGACGGAGCAGTGCGACCTATTGCGGGGAGGAACGTGAGCAATGCGAGCATCGTCTACCCCGCTTCGGAGCGGGCGGTTGACGGATGGCGGCGCAGTCTGAAACCGGCGGTCGCCGGTGCGCGACGATGCCCTCTGGCTTTCGCCGGGGGCATCGTCAGCGGCACACTGTCGCTAGCGCGACGGTAGACCCGGCGCGCCAAAGTCCACAAGACCCTCGCTGCTGAAATCGCGACTGTGCCCGACGCGGAGTCGAGCGGTCGCTACTCGCGACTTGACACGGTGGCGCATGGTTGGAGTCGGCGAGTTATTTCGCCGACGTGCGACGCCTCCTCGTTGCTCAAATAGTGCGTCCCGGTGCGGTCCCGACTCGTTCGGGAAGATCGGGGACGACGCGCCATCGTCAGCAAAGTGCGCCCGCTTCGCACGTTCGACCTCGATCAATAGCCGCGGGGAGTCGTTAACCAACGCACACCTCCCGAGCGGTCGGTCGCCAGAGAGCGGGGCTCGAAACGCTGTCATCACGTCAGAGGTGAGCAAACAATGGAACGTTCCTCAGATCACTCACCGCGACCAGACCTCGCGCCCGGTATGTCCGTCGAGGTCCGCGTGAGAGACGAGCGAAAAATGAAACGTCTCTCAGATCACTCACCGCGACCAGACCTCGCGCCCGGTACGTCGATCGAGGTCCGCGGTCATTTCCGCGGGGACTGGAGTCGCGGATTTGAGGTTGCCGAGACAACGCACGACGGCTACTGGGTCCGCCGCCTCTCTGATCACTACCTCCTGCCCGTAGCGTTCTTAGGTCATGACGTTCGTCGCGTGAGTTGACCCGGCGTCGGCCTCGCTCAGATCGCGTCGCTTGCGCCGCTCGTGCCGAACGGTCAGCCCACTCCGAACGTCGATCCGCACTCGACCTGCGCAGTCCCGAGCGGGCAGTCTGGGCGAGTGTGGGTCGTTGCAGTGGCAGAACGAAACAACGTCGCGTCCTGGCTTGCGATCGGCGTGAGGTCGAGCCGCGCTTCGGCCCCGATGCCCGACTCCGAAGCGACACTCACCAAGAACATCACCCGCAGAAGCGCGACGTGTACGCGACGCAAGTGGTGAGTCGCTCGGCGGTGCGCTCCTCGGAGTTCCGCCAAACGCGCAGATCGCCTGGCTCGCGGTTCGGTCGTCGGCTCGGGGACGCGGCGTCGGGCGAGCAACAGTCGCCGATACCCTCCTGCGATACGCCTTCGCCGTCGAAGTCGTCGTGGACACCCTCGGTGAGGACAACATCGAGGGCGGCACCGCGCGTCGTCTGTACGAGTCCTTTGGCTTCGCAGCCGCAGAGCATCTCGAGCGAGGACTGGAGGGTGGAACGCGTCAGCGGTACCGACTGAGCCGGAGCTAGCGCACAGAACTGTCTGATCGGCGCTCGCATGAAGACTCCCGAGCGAGCATCATGCACTGGCACGCGACCGGCTCGTTGGTTTCTTGCCCACCATTCGGTCGGTCGCCATGGAGGAGTACACCCCGGTGATCGTCATCACGTTCCTGCTTCGTCGCCGAGCGGAGCTGTCAGCCGTCGAGTTCCATGAGTACTGGCGGGACCGGCACGGTCCCCTGGTCGCTTCCCACGCAAGGGTGCTCGGCATCCGCCGCTACATGCAGCTCCATGCGACGGACTCGCCCGTCGGCACAGCCATCGCGGAATCGCGCGGCTGCGCGCCTCACGTATGGGACGGAATCGCGCTCGTATGGTTCGACAACGAGTCGCAACTCGGTCGAGCCGCCGCGACTGCCGAGGGCGAAGCGGCCGCCGCGGCGCTGCTCGAGGACGAGCGTCGGTTCCTCGACCTTGCCCGGTGCGAACTGTTCATCAGCGAAGACCGCACGCTCGTGTACTGACGACCCACCGCCTGATCTGTGCGCGGGAACCGCAGGTCCGTCACCGTCCGAATCGTCGGAGACGGCGTCTTACCTGCTCAGTAGGGTGCCCGGGGAGGGACTCGAACCCTCACGCCCCGAAGGGCCGGCGGGTTTAAGCCGCCTACGTCTGCCGGTTACGCCACCCGGGCGGGTGACGCAACGGTAACCACCGGCGCGAGTTCCGTGACGGATCACGCGGCGGCCGACTCCGGACCGACCGCCCCGGCTCCGCCGACCGCTTGCAACAGCGTTGCTCGCACCCGAGCCGCGCCGTCGCTCGCTAGAGCGTTCGCGACGATCACGCCTTCGACCATATCGGCGACGACATCTGCGATCGGCCGCGACCGCAGCCGGACCGCAACTACGGGGCCACCGGGGAGCCGGCGGATCGTACGCGGGGTTCCGGAGCGGCGCGGTGGGGTCCGAAAGACCGGCACCACCAGCCCGGCCGCGCGCGCCGCCGCGCCGATGAGGCGGGCGAGCTCGGCGAATCGAATCGGAGGTGCGACGTCCATCAGCCGTATTGAATACGCAGGGTGAGACAGCAACGGCCGTCGGCCGCGCACGACCGCGAGATCCTGAGACTCGCGATCCCGGCGTTCGGCGCGCTCGCCGCCGAGCCGCTCTACGTGCTGGCCGACACGGCGATCGTGGGCCACCTCGGCACCCGGCCGCTGGGTGGGCTCGGCGTCGCCGGTGCGGTCCTGAGCGTGGCCTTCGGGATCTTCAACTTCCTCGCGTACGGTACGACCGCGACCGTCGCACGCCGCATCGGGGCCGGCGATTCGCAGGCCGCCGCCGAACATGGAGTTGCCGGAGTATGGCTCGCGCTCGGGCTCGGCCTCGTCCTCGCGGCCGTCGGGCTGGCGCTGAGCGGGCCGATCGTCTCCGCGATGGGCGCCTCGGCGCGTGTGGCGCCGTACGCGCGCACGTACCTGCGCATCTCATTGCTCGGCGCGCCTTTCGTCCTCGCCGCTCTCGCGGGCACCGGATACCTCCGAGGCCTGCAGGACACCCGCACGCCGCTCGTCATCGCGCTCAGCGCAAACGCCGCGAACCTCGTACTCGAGGTCGTCCTCGTCTACGGCCTCCACCTCGGCATCGCGGGCTCCGCCTGGGGAACGGTCATCGCGCAGATCGCCGCCTCCCTCGCGTATCTCACCATCGTCCGCCGGAACGTCCGCCGGTCGCAGGCGTCGGCGCGGCCGGCTTTCGCCCACCTGCGCGCCGCGGGCGCGGTCGGTGCGTACCTCATCGTCCGCACCGGCTCTCTGCTCCTTGCCTTCACCGCGGCGACCTCGATCGCGTCGCGGATCGGCGACGCACAGGTGGCCGCGCACCAGATCGCGTTCCAGCTGTGGCTTCTCCTCGCGCTCTGCCTCGACGCGATCGCGATCGCCGGGCAGGCGATCGTCGGGAGGGCACTGGGAGCGGGCGATGCCGCCCTCACCCGGGCGACGTCGAGGCGAATGCTCCAGTGGGGAGTGATGGTCGGGCTGGTCCTGGGTCTGCTCGTCCTCGCGGGTGACCCGTTGCTCGCACTCGGCTTCACACGTGACGGGGCCGTTCGCGCCGAGCTCAGGCCGGTTCTCGTCGCGGTCGCGCTGATGCAGCCGCTCGGCGGCGCGGTATTCGTGCTCGACGGCATGCTGATCGGAGCGGGTGACGTCCGCTACCTCGCGCTCGCGATGGCGGGCGCGACCCTCTGCTTCGTCCCGTGCGCACTCCTCGTACTCTTGACCGGCGCCGGATTGATTGCGCTGTGGAGCGCTCTGTTCGTCTTCATGTTTGCCCGGTTGTACGGGATGGGGCGCCGTTATCGCGGAAACCGGTGGCTGGTGACCGGCGCGTCGGGTACATAGGCTTCGAATGATGGCCGACGGACCCGAGCGCGCACCGGAGCGAGCCCTCGAGATCGCGGCCGCGACCCACCCCGACGTCGACCTCACCGAGATCGACCCCGGCATCGGGCGCGAGCTCGTTCCGCTCGCGCGGCTGGCGCCGGAACCCGTCGAGGAGGTCCGTCGCTCCGACGTCGACCAGTGGGGTCGGAGCGAGCATTTCCGCGCGCTCACCCGCCGCGCCTTCGAGCCGCTCTACAAGCATTGGTTCCGCGTCGAGTGGGAGGGCTTCGAGCTCCTTCCCGAAGAAGGCGGCGCGCTGCTCGTCGCCAATCACGCGGGTGCCATCCCGCCCGACGCGCCGTCGATCATGCACGGGATCGAGAAGGATCTCGGACGTCCGGTGTACGGGCTTGCGGAGAACCTCTTCCGCGCCCTGCCCGTCGTCGGCACGTTGTGGTCGCGCAGCGGTGGCGTGACTGCACACCCCGACAACGCGTACCGGCTGCTGCACGACGAGGGACACCTCGTGCTCGTGTTCCCCGAAGGCACGAAGGCGACCGGCAAGCATTACAGCGAGCGTTACCGACTGCGCCGCTTCGGCCGCGGCGGTTTCGTCGAGATCGCGATGCGAGCGGGCGCGCCCGTGATCCCGATCGCAGTGATGGGCGCCGAAGAGGCCATGCCGGTTCTCTTCAAGAGCCCTCGCCTCGCGAAGGCTTTGAACCTTCCCTACTTCCCGATCACGGCAAACATGCTCGCATTCGGTCCCCTCGGTGTCGTCGCGTATCTCCCCGCGAAGTTCCGCATCCGCGTCCTTCCGCCCGTGCATTTCGACGTCGCGCCGAACCAGGAGCGGTATTCGCGCAGCCGCGTCATGGAGGAGTCCGAACGCATCCGCCGCATGGTTCAGGACGCGCTCTACGACATGCTTCGCCGGCGCCGTAGCGTGTGGTTCGGATGAGCGGGACATAGGAGCGGCAGGGGATGCGAGCACTCGTGACCGGGCTCTCGACGTACTGGGGCGGTCGGGTCGCGCAAGCGCTCGAGCAGCGTCCTGACGTAGAAGTCGTCGTCGGCGTCGATACGCGCGATCCGCGCACGCCCCTCGAGCGCACTGAGTTCGTCCGCACCGATTCGTCGCACTCGATCCTCGCCCGGATCGTACGCGCCACCCAGGTCGACACCATCGTGCACACGCACCTCGTCGTCGACTCCACGCGCGCGACGAGCCGCACGCTGCACGAGATCAACGTCATCGGCACGATGAACCTCCTCGCAGCCGCAGGGGCGCCGTCGAGCCCGGTGCGAAAAGTGGTGTTGAAGAGCTCCGGGCTCGTCTACGGCGCGAACAAGGCAGACCCATACTTCTTCCGCGAAGACATGCCGCGTACCGGTCCCGCGACCACTCCGGTCGAACGTTCCCTGCTCGAAGTAGAAGGGTTCGTCCGCGACTTCGCCGACGACAACCCGCACGTCGACGTGAGCCTGCTTCGCTTCGCGAACGTGCTGGGCGTCGACATCGAGACACCGTTCACGGCCGCGCTCCGGCGACCCGTCGTGCCCGAGATCCTCGGGTTCGACCCCCGCCTGCAGTTCGTGCACGAAGACGACGTGGTCGACGCGTTGATGTACAGCATCAACAACGACATTCCCGGCGTGTACAACGTCGGAGCCGATGGGAACGTCCCGTGGAGCAAGGTGTGCGCGATCGTCGGCAAGCGGCGCGTCGCCTTGCCGTTCGTGTTCACGAACCTGGCCGCGGAACCGGCGCGGCTGCTGGGCCTCTGGGACCTCCCGCCCGAGGCTATGCAGATTCTCCGGTTCGGCCGCACGATCGACAACACCCGCTACAAGCGCGCGGGCTTCCACTTCTCGTATACGACCGCGTCGACGATCGAGGCCTTCGCCCAGGCGCTGCGCTTGGCGGGAACGATCGGCGACAGCAGCCCCTCGTACCGCTACGAGCGCGAGGTCGAAGACTTCTTCCGTCACTCCCCCGCGGTCGTCCGACCCGACTGAACGCGATGGAACACGTACGGGTGGAATCCGACCACGGCGTCGCGGTCGTGACGCTCGTCGACGTCGAGCGCCGCAACGCCATGACCGGGTTGATGGTCGACGAGATCGTGGCAACGTTCGATGCGTTCGAGTCCGACGGTTCGACCGCCGTGGTGGTCGTCACCGGCGAGGCGCCCGCTTTCTGCTCGGG
>JALYLU010000317.1 GCA_030774075.1 Actinomycetota bacterium
TTTCTGGGCCGGGCGAACCGCGGCACGCGCGGCGGCGAGTTGTTGAATTGCGCCCTGCTTCGCCGTGACGGGACTGCCCGCGGTCTTGGCGGCCGTGAGCCAGTCGAGCGGCGGCGCCGGCGGTACGCCGGACACCGGCGCGGCAGGTATCGGAAAGCCCGGAGGAGCCGGGAAGACCGGCAGGGGTCCCGGTGGTTCGGGCGCGGGCGCGGCCCCGGCCGCCACGGGCGCAACGGTCACGAAGGCAAACCCGAGTGCCGCGACGACAGCCGCCCATCGTCCCCGCGCACGCAATGGACCGAACTCCCTTTCGGCGCGCCTCGGACCGCGCGCACAGGAGTTCTTCGGTCGAATCCGGGTCGACCCTGAGCCGAGCCCGTCAGTCCGTACTCAGGTCCCGATGTTGACCCTTCGGTCGCCACCGCGATCTGCCGCGTCGCGCCGAGGGGCACGCCACGGCCGGATCGGCCGAGGCGTTCGGAGATCAGAGCAAATCGTGAGTACTCAGCGCTTCTTGGCGACGCGCTTCGAGGTCTTCTTTGCCGATTTCGTGGTCTTTGCGGCCCGCTTCGCGGCCCGGCCCTTCGCGGCGCGAGCCGCGCGCGCTTTCACGAGGTTCTGCGCGAGCTTCGCGCGCGCCTCCGGCGAAAGCGGGCGGCGCTTCTTGGCGACCTTCTTCGCCACCTTCGCGGCACCCGTCTTTCGGCTCGCCTTGGTAACCGGCGGCCGACCGACCGCGGGAGCCACGTCGGCGACCTCGACAGTGTCGCCAAACAGATCGCGTGCGACGATCGCCGCCTGGTATTGGTTGCTGGCCTCTACGATCTCGACGGACGAGCGTCTCAAGGTGACTCGGTATCGCGGCATTGGGAAATCCCTTCGGGTCGGTCTATTGAGGACACCGTAAACGACCGGCAGCACGCGAGCGGAAATCGCAGACACCTGCTCTCGGCAAAAACAGTGCCGCGCGCCAACTATCGCAGGGACATCACAGGGAGCGCAATCAGGGAAAACCCGCTACGAGGGCCGACCGGCGTTTGATCAGAGCCGTCGCCATTTTCTTTCTCAGCCGAACTGCCAAAGGGCTTCGCGGGTCACTCACGCGCCGACTCAAGACTTCGACGGCGAGCCGCACGAGGACACCTCGACTTCCACCTCGGTGCCGTCGTGGGGACACTGCGTGACATTCACCTCCAAATCGTCGGCGGCGAACCGGCGAAGGTGCAGTGGCACGTCGACGGGACTGCTATATAGAGGGTTCCCACAGCCGAGAGTTTCGCGCCACCGCGACAGTTGCCGCGAATGCGGCCCGTCGGAAATCGCCGGAGCCGGCGAGCCGGCGTCGCTACCCTCGGAGCGGCATGTCCGGAATCGTCATCGCGGTGAGCCGCCGCGCGATCCATGCGATGACAAAGCCGACCGTGGAGGCCATCCGTTTGCGGCCCGGGCTCGGCGTAGAGGGCGACGCGCACATGGGCGTCACCGTGAAACATCGCTCGCGGGTAGCGCGCGACCCGGACCAGCCGAACCTCCGACAGGTCCACCTCATTCATTCCGAGCTGCACGACGAGTTGCGAGACGCAGGGTTCCTCGTGGCGCCGGGTGAGATGGGCGAGAACGTCACGACGCAGGGCCTCGAGCTGCTCGCGCTCCCAACGAGGTCTCGGCTGCACCTCGGCGACTCGGCGGTCGTGGAAGTCACCGGCTTGCGCAACCCGTGCGGGCAACTCGACGGCATTCAGGCCGGGCTCATGGCAGCAACGCTCGGCCGCGACGAACGGGGCGATCTCGTGCGCCGGGCGGGCATCATGGGCATCGTCGTCACCGGCGGAGAGGTGCGACCCGGCGATGCGATCATGGTCGAGTTGCCGCCGCCGCCGCATCGAGCGCTGCGACCCGTGTGATCGGCTCCGGTCCGGACGCACCACACGTACAAGACCGTCATCGTCCAACCGAGACCGCGGTCGCGGTTCCGGCAATTACGCTTGGTTGATGACCGAAGTCGCGGTCTATCAGGGACGGAACCGGTTTTTGCGCTGGTGGCCCAAGCTCCTGCTCGTTCTGGGCGCCATAGCCCTCTACGTGGATTGGGACCACGCGATCCAGTGGGCGACACTGCTCGCCGCAATCGCCTACGTGCACGGACGATGGCTCCCGTGGAAATTCACGATCCGCGAAGACGGCCTCGCGCTGACCTTCCCGTTCGGTCGGCACCTGTTCTTGCCGAGGAGCTCGCTGACCGTTCGAATGGAGGTCGTCGGCGCGGTCGCGCTGGTCGGTCGTCGACGCCACTTCGGCTATCTGTTGATGGAACGCATCGGTTACGAGCCGGATAGCGAGCAGCGCCTCCGCGGCGCGTTCACGGGTTTCGGCTACACGCTGATGTGAGGTTCAGGCTGATGTGAGGTTCAGGCTGATGTGACGTTCAGGCTGATGTGACGTTCAGGTCGGCCCGATACCTCATTCGTCGAGCGTTCGAGGTTCGCGGTGCTCGCCGAGGCGGGCGGCCGGAGTCTTGCCGGAGTCGACCGGGTCGTAGGTCCAGTCGGGTTGTTTTTCGCCGTGACGTTCGTCGACGCGCGCGATTCCGTCATCATCGATGCCGACGAGTTCGGCGACAAGACGAGGCGCGGTCGAAGGCGCCTGCCCGTCGAGGTGCGCGTCGATGTCGTCGGGGAAAAGTTCGAGCAGGCTCGTCGCCATGAGTTGCTGCTGGGTCGCAAGCGAACAGCGCGCGCCCTCGGCGACCTTCGCGATGCTCGATCGCAGCTCCTCGATGTCGTGCTGAGCGGCCTCGCCTCGCGCCGTCGCGTCGAGCAGTTCTGCGATGCGCAGCCCGTCGAGCTTGCACGGTGAGAACTGCCCGCACGATTCGACCGCGAGAAACCGGGCGACTCCGGCCGCAACCGCGACGAGATCGTCGGCGTCGTCGAAGACGAGGAAGCCGGCCGAGCCGAGGCCGCTGCCGACAGCGGCAAGCGCTTCGTAGCTCACGGGCGTGTCGAGCGCGGAGCCGTCGATGAACCGGTTCGAGACACCTGGAAGGACGGCCCGGATACGCCGGCCGGGCCGGGGGCCGCCGCCGATCAGGTCGATCACTTCCCGGAGCGGCGTGCCCATGATGACTTCGCCGACCCCGCTACGGCGGGTGGAGCCCGTCACGGTGCAGACGATCGTTCCGGGAGACTCGGGCGTCCCAACGGTTCGGAACCACTCCGCGCCTCGTGCGAGGATCCGAGCAACATTGGCGAGTGTCTCGACATTGTCGACGAGGGCCGGCGGCGCCTCGGTGTCGTCGCCGGGCCCGGCCATCTCGACATGCGCGGACAGACCGCTCTGCGTCCCGAGATCCTCGGCCGACTCGACGACCTCGCGAACTCCTCGCCGATACGGCGGCGCAATTCTCGGGAAGGGGTAGCGCCCGTCGATGGTTTCCAGCAGCGCGGTCTCTTCGCCGTACAGATACTCGTTCGGACCTTGGAAGACCTCGATCTCGATCCCATCGGACCAGCCCGCGCCCTTGATCTCGTCGATCGCCCTCCGAAGGTGGTCGATCTCTACGGCAAACGCCTGCTTGGTCGCAACGATCACCTCGTCAGCGTCAAGCGCGCGTGCCGCGATCAGCGCGCCTTCGAGAACCTGATACGGATCGTTCCGGAGGATCGTTCGGTCCTTGAACGTGCCGGGCTCACCCTCGGCCGCGTTGACCACGACCGACGTGCGTTCGAACTCGGAGCAGTATGCGCGCACAGTCCGCCATTTGCGTCCCGTCGGAAATCCGGCACCACCCCGGCCGCGAAGTCCTGAAGCCTCGATCACGGAAATGATCTCGTCAGCTCCGAGGTCGCGCGCGGTGGAAAGACCCGCTCCGCCGCGCGCCTTCAAGTATTCCTCCAGCGAGCCGATCGGCGTCGGATACAGAACCCGATGCACAAGCGTCATGCGTTCACCTCACCCGGTTGTTCGAGCGTGATTCGGCTGTTGCGAAACCGTTGCACGCGCGACGTGGATGATCCGGCCGGGTGCGAGGTCGAGATCCCGGGCGGTCTCACGAGTGATCTGCGCCCAAAGGTCGTTCCCGTCGACGAGGAGCTCGACGCGGACTTCGAAACCGAGCCGCATGACGCGCACGACCGTGGCCTCAGTGGTATCGGTTCCGGGGGCCGGGCGCAGTTCGAGGTCGTGCGGGCGTACGAGGTCGCCGGACAGTGTGGTGACCGGTCCGAGAAAGCTCATGACGAAGTCGTTGGCCGGGTGGTCGTAGAGCTCGTCGGGAGTGCCGACCTGTTCGAGGCGTCCAGCCGAGATGAGGGCGATTGTGTCGGCCACTTCCATGGCTTCTTCCTGGTCGTGGGTGACGAACACCGTCGTGACGTGTACTTCGTCGTGAAGCCGTCGGAGCCAGGCTCGTAGCTCTTTTCGTACTTGCGCGTCGAGCGCGCCGAAGGGTTCGTCGAGGAGGAGGACCTCCGGCTCGACGGCGAGCGCCCGCGCGAGGGCCATACGTTGGCGCTGTCCGCCTGAGAGCTCCGCCGGGAGGCGGTCGGCAAACTTTTCGATGTGCACGAGCTCGAGGAGCTCGTTGACCTTCTTGCGGACTTCGTCTTTTGGCCGTTTGCGGATCTCGAGTCCGAAAGCAATGTTCTTGAACACGGTCATGTGCTTGAACGCGGCGTAATGCTGGAATACGAAGCCGACGTTGCGGCGCTGGGGTGGCAACGACGTCGCGTCGGTGCCCGCGATCTCGACGGTGCCCGTGTCGGGTTTTTCGAGCCCGGCGATGATTCGCAGCAATGTTGACTTCCCACCACCGCTCGGGCCGAGCAGCGCCGTCAGCGCGCCACTGGGAATCTCGAGCGAGACGTCATCGAGTGCCACGAACTCACCGAACCGCTTCGAGACGCCCCGAACGCTGATGGCCATGGTCAGCTGTGCTCCTTCGGGCGGAGAACATTGATCACGATGAGCGCGGCGATCGCGATGACGGCGAGCACGAACGAGGCCGAGTAGGCGCCGATTGGATCGAAGTTCTGGAACTCCTGTTGCACGTAGAGCGTAAGGGTCTGGGTCTTTCCGACCAAACCTCCCGACACCACCGCGACCGCGCCGAATTCTCCGAGGGCCCGGGCGAGCGTCAGGATCACGCCGTAGGCGAGTGCCCAGCGAATAGCCGGCAGGGTGATTCGCCGGAACGTCTGGAGGCCCGACGCGCCCAGCGTCCACGCGGCCTGCTCTTGTTCGACGCCGATCTCCTGCAGCACGGGGACGAGCTCTCGTGCGAGCAGGGGCAGCGATACGAAGATGGTTGCGAGCACCATGCCGGGCAGCGAGAAGATGATCTTGAGGCCATGGTCGTCGAGAAAGCCGCCGATCGGTTCGAAGCGACCGTATACGAGGATCAGCGCGAGGCCGACGACCACGGGTGAGACGGCAAGCGGCAGATCGATGAGCGCGTTGAGCGCTCCGCGCCCGGGAAAGCGGTGCCGCGCGAGAAGCACCGCGGCGACGAGGCCGAACAACGTGTTGCCGACGACGGCGAACAAGGCCACCTCGACCGTGACGCGAAACGCGTGCTCTGCCTGGCTCGTCGTGACCGCGTCCCAGAAGGGCGAGAAGCCGTCTCGGAAGGTTCGGAAGAACACGATCCCGACGGGTACGACCAACAGCATCAGGAGGTATGCGAGTGCGATGATGCGCGCGATCCATCTACCCACGACGCGTCGCCCACCGTTGGATGAGGTTGAACGCGACGAGGGCCACGAGGGCCACGAGCAACAGCACCGTCGACAATGCCGCGGCACCCGCAACATTGTCGCTTTGGATCTGACTGTAGATGTGCACGGCGGCAACTTCGGTCTTGTTGGGGATGTTGCCGGAGATCAAGACCGTGCTTCCGAACTCGCTTATCGCACGCGCGAACGACAGTGCGGTTCCGGCGAGGATTGCCGGGACGAGGTTCGGCAGGACGACGCGACGGAACGTCGTGAAGGAACTCGCGCCGAGCGACTTCGCGGCTTCTTCCATTTCTTGGTCGAGCTCCATCAAGACCGGCTGCACCGAACGGACGACGAACGGCAAGGTCACGAACAACAGTGCGATGACGACCGCAGGCCGCGTGTACGCGAAGGTCAGATGAATCGCGCTGTTGGGGCCGTACAACGCGAGCAGCACGAGTC
>JALYLU010000318.1 GCA_030774075.1 Actinomycetota bacterium
CGACGACCGTCGCTCGGAAGAGGATCGGATGACTCCCTGCGCCGTTCGTGCAACGCTCCCCATTCGGAATCGCACCGGGGCCGCATAGCGGAACTTCGTGACGACACCTTGGAGCCGAGCTTCTTGCGCATACACGCTTGACCAGGCGAACACGACGTGGTCGCCCGATCGATCGAGTACAACGGCCCCGCGATACACGCCCTTGCCAATTCGACGAAGCGGTACCAGCGTCCCTCGATAGTTTCGGTCGAGCGGCCAGCCACTCGCGTCGGCCCGGTCTGCAGATACGATGGAGACCTCGAGGTTCTCCCACGTCCGGCAGATCGAAGTTCTCGCCGAAGCGTGCGAGTACCTGAGTCGGGGAGCCCGCCGTGGGCTTTGGTGTTACGACACCGATGGATAAAACGGGAAGGACCTTCGCGTCTGCCGTCTGCGCGCTCAACAAGACCAACACGGCGACGAGCGTCAGGGTCAGCCCGATCCTGCCAACGATCAATCGCATTGGAAGGAAGTCTCCAGGATGACGAGCATGAGGCCAAGCGCGGCGCATGTCAGTTAGACACCTCATCGGCACTTGAGGTTCCGTCGAACACGCCGGCTCCCCTACGCAACCTGCGCGTCCATCGCGCGATTGGTCGTGAGCGCAGGTCGACAGATCGACCACGAGCGCTAGCGGTCTTGGATGCTGACGACGAAGAAGAACTCCTCGCCTACGTCGCAGTCGAGTGGATTGAACGACAGGTTCTCCGCACGAACGGCGTCCTGCGTCATTCCGCCGCCGCCAACGGTGTAGGCCCGTTTGCCACCGAAGCGGGTTTGGATTCTGGAATGTTGATGAGGCCGTCGCTGCTTAGGGCGCTACCGGGCGGGAAGACCGCTAGCAGTCGCGAACCGTCGGCGTGCTCGATGTACAGACACGGCGCTTTGGTGTCGTCGAAGGTGACATCTTTGACGAGGCACGCGAGGCGGAGATAGTCGAGCGTAGGAAGGCTGAGTTCGTGTGGTTGCGCCGCGGTCGAGCTCGTCTCGGGCGATGGTTCGGCCGCTGGTGGCGACGAACCTGCGGCATCGCGGCCGCAGGCAGCGAGCGGCAGTACCAAGAGTGCGAAAAGTCCGACGGCACGGTGTGGGGCGCGGCCGTCTCTCATTGCCGTGTCACTTGGCTCGGATCGTCGTGGCCGTGAACCACTCGGCGTAGTCCATCACGCGCCGGATGGCGGACGCTTCGCGATCAGTTTCGTGTTCTTCGCGCGTTCTTCGCGACTCCCGGATCGGGTCGTTGCTGAAGGTCTGGCGACGCGCGTCGTCACCGTGGGCACGCGTACGCGCGCCGACTCAGCCTCTCGACGCCCGTCCCTCGAGGGGCTACACCGGAGCTACTGGAGATGAGGCGGTGCCCGTGCGAACGAGGTACATCTTGACTCTCTCTTCGTCGCGGTGCTCTCGCTGATCACCTTCGCCACGCCCGCGCGCGCCGTGGGCCCTTCGCTCACGGTCACGCCCAATGTCGGGCTGTTGGACCGGCAGGCAGTCGTTGTGACCGGAACGCGCTTCCAGCCGGGGCAGTTCGTGGCGGTCACCATCTGCCCGACCGACCAGCTGGGCGTGTTCCCACCGGACTCGGCGGAGGCTGCCCTCTACCTGTCGACCGTGTGCTCGTTCGGCAACAACGCCTCTTCGACGAATGCAGCGGCGGCCGGGACGTTCGTCGTGCCCTTCACGGTAACCCGCAACAACACCACTACGAGTCCGGGGCCCCCCTTCCCGCCGGCAGGTCCCCCGTTCCAGTGCGGGCTCGCGCCGGCGGACTGCGTGATCCTCGCCGGCGGATTCGTCGGGACCTTCGTCAACGCGTCGGCGCCGATCTCCTTCGCGTCGGCGCCGACCCGCATCCAGGACTGCCAGCACGGCGGCTGGCGACATCACGTCGACGACCGCGGCCGCCCCTTCAAGAACCAGGTCACTGCGTGCGCTTCGTGTTGAACCACACCGGGTGAAGCGAAGAGGCACTCTCGTATCTCTGGAGCGCTCGAGCGGGGAGCCCCATAAGGATGAGGTCGCAAGTTCGATTCTTGCTAGCCCCACACCTACTCGCTCAACTCCTCCTGCTCCACGACCGTCACCTCGATGCCGCCGAGCAGCTCGGAGAACAGGTTGTAGAACGCGGCCGCGAGCACCGTGACCACCGTCATCAGGCAGACGACGACGAGCCCGATGAGGGTGGCGGCTCGCAGCACCTCCCAGGACAAGAGGCGGAAATCCTTGTTGTTCACGAGCTCCCCCACGAAGCTCTCGACGCTCGCGACGACGCCGGCCGCCGAAGCGATCCACCAGAGCATTACGCCGGCGACGAGTATCACGATCAGCGCGCACAGGTAGAAGCAGATCGCAACCTTGAGCACCGACCAGAGGTCGACGGAGCGGATCGTCTGCACGTACCGCCGCTCGAACACCTGACGCGGCGACGCCACCCGCTTCCGTCGTGGCTTCTTCGGCGCGCGCGGCTCGGGTTTCGCGGGAACGCTCTCGAGCATGGCCTTGGGGCGCGCCACGGCTCAGTTCTCTTCGCCCTCGTCGACCACGTCCGTTGCCGCCCCGTCGTCGTCCTGCTCGGCCTCGAGCACCGGTGCCACGGCCACAACCGTATCGCCCTCGTCGAGCCTGGCCACCCGCACGCCGGTCGCGTCCCGACCTTGCTCCGAGATCTCGTCGACGCCCATACGGACGATGTTGCCCGCGGACGAGAACACGAGGATCTCGCTGCCCGAATCGACGGTGAACGCGGCGACGACCTGGCCGCGCGCCTCGGTCACCCGCATTCCACGTACACCTTGGCCGCCTCGACCCTGGCGGTTGAACGCCGCCACCGGCGTTCGTTTGCCGTGACCGCTCGATGACACGAACAGCAGCACGGCGTCGTCGGGTGCGAGATCGCAGCTCACGACCCCGTCGTTCACCGACCGGAGCTTCATGCCGCGAACGCCGGCCGTCGCTCGACCCATCGGCCGCACGTCTTCTTCGGAGAACCTGATCGTCATGCCGTTGCGCGACACCATGAACACGTCGTCGGAGCCGGTCGTCTGGATCACCCGCACCAGCTCGTCGGCGTCGTTCAAGTTGATGGCGATGAGGCCGCTGCGCAGCGACGAGTCGTACTCCGACATTCGCGTCTTCTTCACGATCCCGTTGCGCGTCGCGAAGAACAGGTACACGCCGTCTTCGTACGTACGCGTGTCGATCACCGCTTCGATGTGCTCGTCGCCTTGCAGCGCGACGAGGTTGACCAGCGCGGTGCCGCGCGCCGTGCGATCCTTCATCGGGATCTCGTGCGCCCGCAAGCGGTACACGCGCCCGCGGTTGGAGAAGAACAACAGGTACGAGTGTGCCGTCGTGCTGAGGAGGTGTTCGACCCAGTCCTCCTCGCGGAGGTTGCCGCCGCGTACGCCCTTGCCGCCCCGTGCCTGGGTGCGGAACTGATCGACGGAGACGGTCTTCACGTAGCCGCGGTGCGAGAGCGTGAGCACGAGCTCCTCGTCCTCGATGAGGTCGAGATCGGCGAGGTCGCCGGGATCGGTCGTGATCTCGGTCCGGCGACCGTCGGCGTACTTGTCCTTGATCGCGGTCAGCTCATCCTTGATCACGGCGCGCATCCTCGTCTCGTCGGCCAGGATCGCCTCCAGCTCCGCGATCGTCTGCGCCAACTCCTCGAACTCGTCGCGCAACCTCTGCCGCTCGAGCGCGGCGAGCCGGCGCAACGCCATGTCGAGGATGTGGGTCGCCTGGGTCTCGCTGAATTCGTACGGCGTGGTCTGCAGGGCCTGACGTGCCGCGTCGGCCGACTCCGAGCCGCGGATCAATGTGATGATCGCATCGATCATGTTGAGCGCCTTCAGCAGCCCCTCGAGGATGTGCGCGCGGTCGCGGGCCTTGTTGAGCCGGTACCGGCTGCGGCGCGTCACGACGACGATCTGATGGGCGACGTACACCTCGAGCGCCATGCGGAGGTTGAGCAGCCGCGGCACGCCGTCGACGAGCGCGACCACGTTCGCGGCGAAGTTCGTCTGCATCGGCGTGTGCTTGAAGAGCTGGTTGAGCACGACCTGCGCGTTCGCGTCGCGCTTGAGGTCGATCACCAGCCCGACCGTGTCGCCGGCCGAGAGGTCTGTGACGTCGCGGATGCCCTCGATACGGCGCTCGGTGACCAACTCGTTGATCTTCGCCGCGATCGATTCCACCGACGTCTGGAACGGCAGCTGGGACACGAGGATGCGTTGCAGGCCGTTGCGGTCCTCGTCGACCTCCGCGTTCGCGCGCATGCGGATCGATCCCCGGCCCGTGCGGTAGCACTCGGCGATGCCGGCCCGGCCGAGGATCATCGCTCCCGTCGGGAAGTCGGGCCCGGTGACGAAGCGCATGAGGTCCTCGACGGTCGCGTCGGGGTTGTCGATCAGGTGGAGAGTGGCGTCGATGACCTCGCCGAGGTTGTGCGGCGGGATGTTGGTCGCCATACCCACGGCGATGCCGCCGCCGCCGTTCACCAAGAGGTTCGGGAACCGCGCGGGGACCACGAGCGGCTCGCGGTTCCGGCCGTCGTAGGTATCGCCGAAATCGACGGTGTCCTCGTCGATCTCGCCCAGAAGGTCCATGGCGAGCGGTGACAGACGTGCTTCGGTGTAGCGAGCCGCGGCCGGACGGTCGTTGGGCGAGCCGAAGTTGCCGTGCCCGTCGATCAGCGGATAGCGCAGCGAGAAGTCCTGCGCCATGCGCGCCAGCGCGTCGTAGATCGACTGATCACCGTGGGGGTGATACTTGCCCATCACCTCGCCGACGGCGTTGGCACATTTGCGGTGCGGACGATCGGGTCGCATCCCTTCGGCGTACATGCCGTAGAGAATCCGGCGTTGCACGGGCTTCAGCCCGTCGCGAGCATCGGGCAACGCGCGCGCGGTGATCACCGACATCGCGTAGTCCAAGAAGGAGCGTTCCATCTCCTCTTGGATCTCGATGGGCTCGATGTTGCCCAGGGTCAGCGGTTCGTCGGGCATCGCGGTTTCCTATCCAACTCAGATGTCGAGGAAACGCACGTCTTTCGCGTTCGCCTGGATGAATCCGCGGCGTGCGTCGACGTCGTCGCCCATGAGGGTCGAAAAGATCTCGTCGGCGATCGCCGCGTCCTCGACCGAGACCTGCAGAAGCGTGCGGGTCGCGGGGTTCATCGTCGTCACCCCGAGCTCCTGCCAGTCCATCTCGCCGAGACCCTTGAACCGGCTCACCTCGATCTTGCGGCCGACGTGTTCCGCTTCGAACGTGGCGAGGGCGGCCTCGTCCTTCAAGTACGCCCGCTCGTCCTTGCCGAGTTTGGCGCCGTAAAGCGGCGGTTGTGCGATGTACACGAACCCGCCGCGCACGATCTCGGGGAGTTGGCGGTAGAAGAACGTGAGCAGGAGCGTGCGGATGTGCGATCCGTCGACGTCGGCGTCGCTCATCAGGATGATCTTGTGATACCGGAGCTTCGAGATGTCGAACTCGTCGCTGATCCCGGTTCCCGACGCGGAGATGAGCGCCTGGATCTCCTCGTTACGGAGCATCTTGTCGATGCGCGAGCGCTCGACGTTCAAGATCTTGCCGCGGATCGGGAGGATCGCCTGGAACGCGGGATTGCGCGCCTTCTTCGCGCTCCCGCCCGCGCTGTCGCCCTCGACGATGAACAGCTCGGCCTCCGCGGCGTTACGGGTCGAGCAGTCGGCGAGCTTGCCGGGCATCAACGCGGATTCGAGCAGTGACTTGCGCCGGGTGAGGTCGCGCGCCTGACGCGCGGCCATCCGGGCGCGCGCGGCCTGCGACGACTTCATGACGATCGTCTTGGACTCGTTCGGGTGCTCCTCGAGCCAGTCGGCGAGCTTCTCGTTCGTGGCCTTCTCGACGAACGATCGGATCTCGGTGTTCCCGAGCTTGGTCTTCGTCTGACCCTCGAACTGCGGGTTGCGCAGCTTCACGGAGACGATCGCGGTGAGGCCCTCCCGAATGTCCTCGCCGAGCAGGTTCTCGTCCTTCTCCTTGAGATGACCCTTCTGGCGGGCGTAGCGGTTCACCACGTTGGTGAGCGACTTCTTGAAGCCCTCCTCGTGCATCCCGCCCTCGGTGGTGGCGATGTTGTTCGCGAACGAGTGGATG
>JALYLU010000319.1 GCA_030774075.1 Actinomycetota bacterium
GGATAACACACCAACCGAGGATGAAGAAACCCAGCGGCTCTCGATCCAGCGGCTTCACGACCTTGATCCCCGCCGCGTCTGCTTCAGCCACCATCCGACTGATTGGCTGGGCTCGGAGGTTGCCTTCGTGGAAGAGACGAACGGCGACATTGAACTCGCGCGGCTCACGGCCGACGCTCAGGCGATCGACGAGGAGCTTGCTGCCCTTCGATCCCAGGCGAACGCATCACGCCTCGGGAGCGCGGATCGCAGACGGTACGCCGGGTTGCGCGATCGCAGTGTGGCGGCATGGCGACGAGTGTTCGCCCGGAACCGGCGATGAAGTTGCAACGAAAGTCGTTCAAGACGGTCTGAGCGTGTCAGGGGTCTTCTAGACGGTCTGGAGACCACAGAGCGAGGCTCCATCGCGTGCGCCTCGCATGATGGAACGATGCCCCCGAATAATGGGGGCACGCGCATGGTCAACAAACGTGTTCGCGAAGACGCTGCCGGAGCCGCCAGTGGGCGGGAGGGACATCGACGGTCGGCAACGCCTTCACCTCGCACGGTACGCCCTGCTGGATCGTGAGCGGTCGCTCGGTCGTCGCTGCGGAGGCCGTCCGTCGGTGGCCGCTCCGGCGCGGGCGCGGTCACAGCGCCGATCGAATACCTCTGTAACCCAGTTGCGCACGCTTCGGCGCTGGCACTACTGATCGTCCAGGGCGAGCAAGCGACGCTCGTAGAGCCAGCTCCGAACTCGCTGTTCTTCCTCGGCGGGGTAGCGATAGCGAAGTGACTCCGCTGTCTCCTTGGCGATCGCGCTGAACAGGTCGAGCGTCGCGAGTAATGCGTTCCACGCGTTCTCAGCATCGTAGGGCGGCCATGTGCTGGGGACCGACGCCAACCAACGCGAATCAAGCCATCGCGCGATGTGTCGTCCTCCGTACCATGTGTCGGTCGCTCGCGGCTTCGTCGCGATGGAATGCCATTGCATCATGGTCAGGAGTTGTTGCTTCACTTGCTGATCGACGGTCCCCAAGGCCATCCACAACTCACCACGAACGAGCTGCTTCGATTCCCACAGGACCAGCCCGAACAAGCTGTGCACGGTGTTGAGGAACCAGGCCTTCGACGGAAGAGCCAGGGGCTCAAGACCAACCGATCGTGTCATGCGCGCCGCAAGCCCGTCCTTGTCCATCAGCACACGGGTACCGCGTCCGGTGATGCGTAACCAGGAATCGAGTTGTTCGGCGAGCTGCGACGGAAGAGCATTTCGCGACCACGGAAAACGAGCGATCAACGTAATCGCCGCTCCGGAGAGAGCAACCTGCTTCCTCGACACGACGGCAAGGTCGACGACAAAAGGACCGTCGTAAACTGCTTGACGAACGGTCTGTCCACCGACAGGCGATCCGTAAGTGAACGAAAACAATGGCCGCGGCTCGAGTTCGTCGAGCCACGCTGCGGCACGCAAACGTCGTGGCTTCGTCGTAATCACCATCAAATCGAGATCCGACAGCGCGTCCGCGGCGTCTGTGTGCGCTACCGAGCCCATGACGATGACGCCCCGGACCGACGGCTCGCCATCCGCCCAAGAGACGAAGTTGGCCAGGTAGTCGTCAACGACCGACCCGTCAGCCATGCCGCTCATATTGCCCGATCAGGCGTCATCTCGGCGACTACCGATCGGCTGCGGTTCTGGCGCGCTACGCGGTCACGCAGTCGAGCATTTCGTCGAAATGGTTGTAGTGGATCCAGTGGCCCTCGTTGGGCACCTGGTGCAGCGTCGCGTGCGGTATCTCACGGGCCTGATAGACGCCGCTCGCGAACATGACGTTGCGATCCGCCTCGCCGTGCCAAACGTGCACGGCGATCCCGACTTCTCGGAGTGAAAACCCCCACGGTTTCAGTTCCAACTGGAAGTCTTGGACCGCAGCACGACCCGCCGTTGATGCCAAGGGTCGGGCAAGTTCCGCCCGCAACGCCGGACGGACCTCTGGACGCTCGATGACGGCGACGTCGCAAGCGGGCAGCGTTCGGCTCCACCATGCCAGTGCCTTGTCGGGTGCGCGCTGTGCTTGGCGCAGCCCGACTTCGAACACCGAGCCGAACAACCCGGGCACCAGGGGCGCAACACGTTGCGCGATGCGGTTGGCGCGCAACATCTCGTCCTTCGTCACCTTTGCCTCGGGTGGAGCGGGACCGCTGACGATCGCACAACCGACGAGCCGATCACCGAGGAACCGGGCGCACGCCGCGGCGTTCGGCCCACCGCTGGAATAGCCAAGCAGCGCGAAACGGTCCAGGCCCAGGTGATCGGCTAGCTCGGCGACGTCGCGTGCCCAACTGTCATAGCTCCGAGCCGGGTGATAGGTGCTGTGGCCGTAACCCGGTCGATCAGGCGCAATCAGCCGTGCGCCTCTGCGCGTGATGACGTCCGTCAGGGCTGCGAAGTGATGACACGTTCCCGGAGATCCGTGAAAAGCGAACACGGGCGGACCCTCGCGAACCCCGTACTCGATCCACGCCAACTCGCGACCATCCGCGAGTGTCATCACACGGGTATCGGGCACGGCGCACATGTTGCCCGCTCTGGGACGCTTATGGCGAGCGTCCCACCCCTCGGCTACGCATAGGGCTCCCCGGCGACGACTACCCCACGGGTACACCTGCCCTGGCCGCGATGATCCGGTTGCGGATGCGGTAACGCCCCCGGCAGGCGGCTGAGTTCCTCACCGCTCTCGCCCACACAACGCGTGATGTTACAAAACGATTTGCGCTCCCACCCGACACCAGATCGCGCTTCGCGCCGCACCCGATCAGCGATTTGCTCCGTGCTACACAGCCGGCGTTCGGGGGCCGGCCCGCGGAGCGTGTGGAGTTTGCCGGTTCTTTCAGGTGGTGTTCGTGGTTGCAGCGGCGATCACGAAGGTCGCTCGGACCAGCGTGCCCCGGTTGCCCGTCGCAGTGACGTTGTACACGCCCGTCGGATCGTTGAATGCGCTCTGGTACATCGCGATCACCGCGCCGTCCGCCGACGCAGTATGCGGCCCGCCCGTGTACTTGCCCTTCGCGGAGTCGATTTCGAACTTGATCGTCTCGGACGGCACCGCACCAGTCAGCGTGAGTTGAAACGCCTGACCTGGCTGTCCCGTGCGCGGGCTGACGATCAGCTTGCGCGGCGGCGCGGGTGGGATCACCAACGTCTGCCCTTCGTGAAGTTGGTCGGGGCTCGCGATGTGATTGCGAGCGACGATCGCTGAGATCGAGACCCGGAAACGGTTCGCGATCTTCGTCAACGTGTCGCCCCGTTTGACGCGGTAGGTGTTGTGCGGGGTGGTCGTCGTGGTCGTTGCCTTCGCCGTGGTGCTGGTCGACGCGGTGCTGGGCACGGTGGCAGCGCTAGGTCGCGTGCCGCCTGACGTGCTGCAGGCAGCCATGAGCGCGACACACGTCGCAGCGACGGTCAGGCGGACAATCAGCGTTCCGGCATTGCTTGCGACCGACACGGGCGCTGCTCGATTCATTCGCACCTTCCCGCGAGAAGCCGAGCACGGGACTCCGGGCGTAGGGCGCTCACCACGCGCCAGCCGCGCCTCGGTCAGAGCTTCTTCGACATCCGCACCGCGACCGTGTTGTACCCGAGCGTCTCGTACAAGTGCAGTGCGACAGTATTACGTCCGAAGACGTTGAGGCCGAGTTCGTTCGCGCCGTGCGAGCGTGCTTCACGTTCGGCGAGGAGCACCGTGGCCCTTCCGAGACCGCGACCTCGATCTACTTGATGAATCGCGATGTCCCAAACCCACCATGTCGCGGGTTGTTCTGCGGACACTCGACCGATCCACAGCGAGCCGACCTGCTCGCCATCCTCTTCGACGCGATACAGGCGTTGACCCGGGCCGGGTTGGCCATCGGGGAACAGTGCTGCGACCTGTTCTTCGGCTATGCGCTTGGCGACGGCGGGATCTTCGCCGGATGCCACCCTGTCCGCGATGTAGTCGGCTTGAGAAGCGGCGAGGAACTCCGGCACCGCTGGTCCGGGCATCGGGCGGAGTGAGACTGCCATCCGGTGAGCGTAAGGCGTGTGCTGCTCACCTTCGCGTCGTCTCCCCGTGCCCGAGACATGCGTAACGCCGAACGTAGGCACCCACTCATCAAGACGAGGAGCCGAGCACTGGCCGTGACCGTCGTAAATCCTTCGACAAGTTTTGTCGCTTCACTCCATACGTGGTTGCGACGTAAGCCGGCTGCTCGACAGTCAGCCCCTACCACTCCTGGATCACGATCACCCCGGGTCCGCTGCCTGACGCCGGCAACGCGAGGTAACCGTAAGCCTCGTCTCCGTTGCTGGCGAAAGTGACGTTCTGGCGGGGGTTCGAGAGCTCAGGCACGTTCCTTAGCTCGAAGAACCAGTCCCGCGTCTGGTGCAACACGTCGGTCTGCGGCAACCTGTGGGTGCCGGAAACTCGTCCGTGCCTCCTGAACACGCGTTTCGCCGCGAACCGACCGGATGCGGCTCGAAGCCTTCTGTCCGTCTCGAGCTCGTTAGTCCCGTCGAACTGTCCGTCGCTACTGCCGCGAATACCGCGAAACGGTTTGGTTCACGGAGTGGCGCGTCAGCGATTCGGAGCGACGGAACGGGCTGGACTGCGATGGACGATGTGGGTGGATCGCGAAGTTCCGAGACCAGTCATGCGATGGCGGCAGGTTCGGCATATCCGCAGGTCAGCGGTCCAGACGGGTTTTCGGCACCCACAAGCTCAACGCGCCAAACGAGTCTTCGGCACCTACAGGCTGCCAGGCTCGGCGCGGTCATCGCCGCGATCGAACGCAACGCGACTGTCGATGCAGCCGTCCCCAACGGCGCGGCGCGGGCGCGGCGTGGAACGGGCTGCGCTTCGCGTGATCCGCCGGCGAGCTACCCCTTGGCTGACTCGAAGAAGGGGTTCGTGCCGCTGGCGTGGTCGGTGACGTCGACCACCCCGGTTAGCTCGGGCACCGCGTCGAGGATGGCGACTTCGATGCCCTGGCTCAGGGTCACGGTGGCCATGCCGCAGCCCTGGCATCCGCCGCCGAGGCGCAGGTAGGCGATGCCGTGCTCGACCGCGACCAGCTCGGCTCGGCCGCCGTGGGCCGCGATGGCTGGGTTGATCTGGTCGTCGAGCACCTGGACCACGCGTTGCGCAACGTCGCCGCTGAGCTCGGCCGACGGGTGGCCGGCGCCGACTGCGGGGCTGGGGCTGTTGGGGTTCCGGACCGCCATGTCCGCGCCGGACAGATCAAGGGTGGCGCCCCGCACCTTATCGACGCTGGCCTGCGGGACGACGACCGACACGTCGGAGTCGCGCTGCACGCTGTCGTCGGGTCCGGCCTCGTCGAGGCGCTGGAAGTACATGTCGTAGGTGTACGCAGCGTTGCGCACGCCGCTGACCTCGAGCCACAGCGCGAGGGCGTCCGGCTCGGGCTCGCGGGCGCGAATCTCGAGGATCTTCTCGCGCGCTGCGGCGGTGACGACGAGCAACGGGGCGAGAAGGTCCATGTCGAGTGATGATACCCACGTGCCGCGCGTGCTCCTCATCCTGCCGACCGCTACCTACCGTGCACCCGACTTCATCGCCGGCGCCCGGCACCTCGGCGTCGAGGTGGTGGTCGGGTCGGAACAGCCTCAGGCGCTGGCCGACTCGATGGGCGACCGGTCGGTGGTGGTGCCGCTCGACGACCGCGACGCCGCGATCGATGCCATCGCCGCGCTCCACCGACGGTCGCCGCTCGACGCGGTCGTCGCGGTCGATGACCAGGGCGTGCTGATCGCGGCGATGGCCGCGGCGAGGCTCGGCCTCCCCCACAATCCGCTCGACGCGGTGGCGGCGACGCGCGACAAGGCCGCGATGCGGCGCGCCTTCGCGGCGGCGGGCGTGCCCCAGCCCCGCTTCGAGGTGGTCGACGACGAGCCAACGGGGAGCGTCGGCTTCCCGTGTGTGGTCAAGCCGGTGTCGCTGTCGGCGAGCCGTGGAGTGATCCGCGCCGACGATCCGGTGTCGGCCGCGATCGCTGCCGCGCGGGTGCGGGCGATCGGGGTGGACGGGCCGCTGGTCGTCGAGGAGTACGTGCCCGGAGTCGAGGTCGCCGTCGAGGGCCTACTGCGAGCCGGGCGGCTCGAGGTGCTCGCGGTCTTCGATAAGCC
>JALYLU010000320.1 GCA_030774075.1 Actinomycetota bacterium
ACGACGCGCTCCCCCGCCGGTTCCAGGACACCATGAGCCGTTTCGGCCGCGACGATGCGGCGAGCCATTCGCTGACACTCACCGCGTTCTTCTTCGACGTGCTGTATCTCGACGGCGACGACCTGCTCGACCGTCCACTGTGTGACCGCGCCGCGATCCTGACCGGCCTCGTGGGCCCGTGGCGGGTTCCGGCAGTCGAGACGGACGACGCGGTCGTCGCCGAGGCGTTCCTTGCGGACGCGCTCGCGACCGGACACGAGGGAGTGATGGTGAAGGCGCTCGACGCGCGCTACGACGCCGGTCGCCGGGGGGCGTCGTGGCGGAAGGTCAAGCCGGTTCGCACGCTCGATCTCGTGGTACTCGCGGCGGAGTGGGGACACGGCCGTCGTCGAGGCTGGCTCTCGAACCTCCACCTCGGCGCGCGCGATGACGACACGGACGAGTTCGTGATGGTCGGCAAGACGTTCAAGGGCCTCACCGACGAGGTGCTGACGTGGCAGACCGCGCGACTGCAAGAGCTGGCGTGCCGTCGCGACGACGCGGTCGTATACGTCCGTCCCGAGCTGGTAGTCGAGATCGCGCTCGACGGAGTGCAGGCGTCGACGCGCTACCCGGGAGGGGTCGCGCTGCGGTTCGCGCGCGTGCGCGCGTATCGCCCCGACAAGTCTGCCGCCGACGCTGACACGATCGACTCCGTTCGGGCACTGCTGGCGCCCTGAACCAGTTGCGTCAGCCGGCCGCACCCGCGAGCTGGGTCATGTACTGATTGAGATCGAAGTAATCGCGCCATTTTGCGATCTTTCCGTTGCGCACTTCGAACGTTCCCATCACCGGAAGCTCGATGGTGACGTTCGGAAGCACAAAAACGTCGAGGCGCTCGGTCAGCACGGTGTCGCCCTCGGCGGCGATGTTGAGGACACGGAACTCGATGCGCTCGACTCCCGTGGTGAACATCGCGAACGTTGCCTTGATCGCGTCCCGCCCGACCGCGGGATCGACGGGGATGTTGTGATAGATCGCATCGTCGGTGAAGTAGTCGACGATCTCGTCGACACTTGCACCTTTTCCCCACTCGTCGCAGAAGTGCCGAATCAAATCAATCGCGTCGCTCATGGCGACCGACGATAATGACCGGCCGTGGGAACGTCACAGTTCAGCCGTGGAACCTCCGTCGACGGCGAGGGCGGCGGCCGCTATGTCGCGGATCTCGGTGAGCAGTGGAACTGCCCGATCGTGCCCCAGGGTGGGATCGTCGCCGCCACGGCCGCACGTGCGATGCAAGCGGAGCTCGGGGAGCCGGCTCAGATGCTGCGCAGCCTGAACGCGGTCGTTGCGAGTCAGGTCCGGCACGGCCCGGTGGAGATCGACGTCGCCGTGCTGCGACGAGGCCGATCGGTGTCACAGCTCAGCGCGTCGTTGCATAATCCCGGCGCACCGGCTGGCTTGGTCGCCCTCGCCGTGTTCGGGGCGCAGCGTGAGGGCTTCACGTTCACCGACGCCGAGCCGCCCGACGGCGTGCAGCCGCCACTCGAATGTCCCTCGTTTCGCGACCCGGCTCCCGACGACTTCGACGAGGACCGGCTGCCGTTCAACTTCTGGGAGCACGTCGAGGGTCGCCCGACCCTCGGGCACGCCCCGTGGGAGGACTACGAACCCACATCCTCGCTCCGCGCGTCGTGGTATCGCTTCGACGACCCGCCCCGCGCCGACGACGGCACGTGGGACCCGCTCGCGCTGCTCGCGCTCTGTGACACGATGCCGGGCGCGGTCGGCGAGCGCCTGGGCGCCCAGGACCGCCGGCGCCGATGGCTCCCGCCGAGCGCGGACCTCACGGTGCACGTTTTGGGCGAAGCGCGCTCCGACTGGGTGCTTGCGGTCAACCGGGCCCGGCACGCCGGCGACGGCTACGCGTCGGCCGATATGGAGCTCTGGGACGTCGACGGGGCTCCGCGCCTGGTCGCGTACGGCACACAGACAATGGTTTTCCTCTTTCCGAAATAGGTACTCGGCCGTTCGGGAATTGGAGCAGACCCCTTGCCACAGAGAGTGAACCAGGTGTTCACTTGCTCCCGGGGGAAGGGGCTGAGAGGCGGCCCTCGGCGCGACAGATTGCCAGGCGCGCCGGGGTCTGCCCGCCCCTCCCCTCAAGGCGCAGAGTCGGCGCCGCTCTCCCTCACGAACGCGGCGGGATCGTGCCCAGCTCTCCCCGCTCGAACAGGTCGAGGCTGTCGAGTAACTCCTGCTTCGTGTTCATGACGAAGGGTCCGTACCAGGCGACGGGCTCGTGCAGCGGACGGCCGCCGAGCAACAGAACATCCGCGACCTCGTCGGCCTCGATCACCACCGTGTCACCGTCGCCGAGCACCGCGAGCTGATGCTCGCCGATTATCCGCGCGTCGTCGCCGACGCGCACGCGGCCGCGCAGCACGTAGACAAGCGCATTGAATTCGCCGGGCCAGGCCACAGACAGCTTTCCACTCGCCTCAATCGTCGCGTGCGCGTACACGATCGGAGTGTGCGTGCTTCCCGGACCGGTCTGGCCGCCGAGCTCGCCGGCAATCAGTCGCAGCAGCGTTCGGCCGTCGGCGCCGCGCGCGAGCGTGAGCTTGCCGCCGTTGAGGTCTTGATAACGCGGCGGCGTGAGCTTGTCGGCGCGCGGCAAGTTGACCCACAGCTGCACGCCGTGCATCAATCCGCCGTCGCGCAGCATCGCTTCCGTCGGCGTCTCGGAGTGCACGAGGCCCGCGCCGGCCGTCATCCATTGCGTGTCGCCGCCGCGCAGCAGGCCACCGCCGCCGGTCGAGTCGCGATGTTCCATCTCGCCGTCGAACAGGTAGGTGACGGTCTCGAACCCGCGGTGTGGGTGGTCGGGCGCGCCCTTCGCCTCGCCGGGGCCGTATTGGATCGGACCCATCTCGTCGAGCATCAGGAACGGGTCGGTTGCGCCCAGATCGGCGCCCGGTTGCGGGAAGGGACGGTGCACCGGGAAACCCCCGCCTTCGAATGTGGCCTGCGCGGTCACGATCGATTGGACGGGCCGCGGCATTCCTTCGGACTCCTCGAGTACCGGGAGCACAGACGGATCAACGGGTGTGATGGCAGGCATGACAAGCTCCTCACTTCCTACCCTCCGACGAACCCTTGCGCTCGCAACTATATTCCTCGCAGGCCCTCCAGGACCGAAGGTTCGAACGCGTACGCATACATGACCGCCGGTTCGATACGGGCGTACGGCGGTGTGCTCGCCGCATACCACTCCTCCCAGTCGGGATACACCTCGTGCACGTACGCCAGGAATTGGCGCTGGTCGGGTGCGCGCACGTCGACCTCCACCGCTCGGCCGTGAACGATGGCCGCGAACGTCTCACCGATGGTGTGGCATGCGCTCACTTGCGAGCGCGCGCGCAGATGCCGGAAGCGCACCGACTCCTGACCGGAACCGAAATAGAAGCGGCCGCGGAAGAACAATCCGTCTACGGGGCTGACGCGCGGCTCACACGCCCCGGTCACCGTCGCGAGGTCGAGCACGCGTACGCCACGCAGCACGCGAGCGAGATCCGATGCCGCCACGCGCCGTTCCGGCGTATGGATCGTGCGCATGTGCGAGCCGATGTTCGCGTATGACGTGTCGAGCAACCGTTGCAGGGCCGCGAGGTCGGCCGGCGTCTCGTGCACGCCCAAGAGGGTACCGATGGCAACCTCCGGTTCTCGACGACGATACGTAGCCGTTACAGAGGTGGTCGAGACTGACCACGATGCCATCGGACGAACGTGCGCTGCGCTGGCTGAAGCGCCGGTTGGAATGGGAAGAGCTGCTCGCCGCTTTGCGTGAAGCAGGCGGTGCCCGCGCGCCGTGCCCGCCGCGTCGCGACAGGAACCGGCCGCCGCCTGAAGACCTACTATTGGCTACTCGATCGGCGACCGCGCGGCCGACGACAAGACTGCCGTGCGAGCGTCTACGGGGAGTGGCGCAGTGGTAGCGCACCAGCTTTGGGAGCTGGCGGTCGGGGGTTCAAATCCCCCCTCCCCGACCAGTTCGTACTTCACGCACCTTTCGACCGAAGGCAGGGACAGTCAGGTCGCGGTCGTGCCGCCGTAGCCGTGGCGCGTACCGGTGCGCTGGGGTTAGCGTCACGCCGTGATCGATCGCCTCCGCGCCGCGATCCTTGCCCTTCTCGCGGGCATGCTGCTCGCCGCAACCGTGGCCGGCGCCGCTCACGCGGAGCCGCCGACACGTACCACGGAGCCGCCGTTCGAATTCGACAGCAGCACGCTGTTCTGCGGTTTTCCGCTGCGGGCCGAGACGCTGCACACCAACGTGAAGATCACGACGTTCAGCGACGGGCGTCAGCTCGTCACCGGCGGCAGCACCGTTCGTCTCACCAATCTCTCCTCCGGCGAATCGCTGGTCCTCCGGGACGCCGGCAGCCTGACGACGAACCCGCAGAAGACAACCGACACATTCACGGGAAGGTTGGTCCTCTTCCTTTTCCCCGGCGAGCCGTCGGGGCCGGGGGCGTGGTTGTTCGTCGGTCGGACGATCGCTACCTTCGCCGAGCCCGGCGGCTTCTTCTATTCGGATCTTCACCTCGACGGGACGCGCGTCGACCTCTGCGCCGCGCTTCGCGGGTAGATCCGCTATCACGAATCCCGCGTACCTCGACGACGTTCACACGTCGGACGTTGACTCGCCTCGGGCTCGTGGGATGTCCGTACAGGTCGCGCAGGTTCCGATGATGTCGAGTCGGTGGCCGTCGACGGTGAAGTGTTGTTGCTCGGCGAGGAGAGCGAGAGCACGGTCGAGGTCGGCTTCGATGTTGTTCGGGAGGGTCACGTCGGTCATGGTGCCGCAGTTTGCGCACGCGAGGTGATGGTGGTGGCCGAGGAGATCTTCGGCCAACTCGAATCGGGCGTACTCGCTGTTGTCGTTTGTAAGGCGGTGTACGAGACCTACCTCTTCGAGGATGGCGAGCGTTCGATAGACGCTGCTGAGTGGGGCAGCGGTCATGGTGCGGATCTCGTCAACGGTCAACGGTTGGCGCGCTCGGGCCAGGACCTCGACGACGCGGCGGCGGGTTTTCGTGTACCGGATGACGTTGTTGCCGAGTCGCTCCGCGACCGCATCGTGGATCTCATCGACATCCGCGCCGCTTGCACGCGGCGAAGACATTTCGCCAACGGCGTTGTCAGGTACCACGTTTCGGCGACGCGCGCTCATGGACTCGGGTTGATCGGCTGCGGCATCAGAGGTCTTTCCCGTCCGCGTGCTGCGGTTGCGAGGATTGCCGTGAGGTAGCAACTCGTGGCGACCGCAACGATGGCGAAGCTGGGTGGGATCTTCGGTGCGGCGTAGGCGATGGCGAGCCCCGTCCATATGGACAGCACCGCGATGGCGGCCGAAAGCCACATCGCGGCGAACGGCCGACTGGTGAGACGTTGGGCGGCGCCGGCGGGCGCGGCGAGCAGTCCGAGGAGCAGGAGTGCACCGACGACTCGGGTTGCTTCCGCGGCGGTGATGCCGACGAGGGCGAGAAAAGTGAAGTCGAGTACCCGCACCGGAACTCCGCGTGCTCCGGCCACCGCCTGATCGATACTCGCGAAGACGAGCGGCCGGGCGAGAGAGATCACCGCGACGGCGACGATCACGGCGATCGCCGCGCTGGTTCGGGCTTGCGCACGTGAGAGCCCGAAGATCGAACCGAAGAGCACGTTCACTCCGGTAGTTCCGCCGTTCGTACCACTGCGCGACGTGGTGTAGATAGTGAGGAAGAAGGCACCGAGCCCGAGGATCCAGGCGAACACAATGCCGATGATGGCGTCATCGGCGTTCCCTCGAGAGCCGAGCGCTGCCATCACGAGCGCGACGATAATGCAGGCGCCGTATAGCCCGACTCGTGGATCGATGCCGGCGGCGAGGGCGCCGAGCGCTCCGGTGAACGCGACGTGGGAGAGCGCGTCGCCGGCGAAGACCTGTTGGCGGAGCACGACGAAGTACCCGACGAGACCGGCCGCCAGCGCAATCGCGGTTCCGGCGAGAAAGGCATATCGCAGGAACGGGTGCTGCAACATATGACCGATGCCTACGAATGGGTTCGCGGCGATGAGGCTCATGCCAACGCCCGGCGTCGCCCGCGGTGGGCATGCGTCATCAGGTACCGG
>JALYLU010000321.1:0-3879 GCA_030774075.1 Actinomycetota bacterium
GTGAAGCCCTGCGCCGAGAAGTGCACCGAGGCTGTCGTCGCCCCAGAAGCCTTCGGCCACGTAGCGGCGCGCGTCCTCCTCGTCGACTGCGCGCGGCGTGAAGTCCATCACGCGCGGGGAAGCCCGAGGACGCGCTCCGCGATGATGTTGCGTTGGATCTCGCTGGTACCGCCCGGGATGGTCGCGCCGAAGCTGCGGAGGTACTGAATCGCCCAAGATCCTTCGCGCCACATCTGCGGCCCGAAGCAGTCGAGATCGAGGCCGTCCACGCCGAGCGTCTCCATGCCGAACAACAGGGCCTTCTGCAACGACTCGCTGCCATAGAGCTTCAGCAAAGAATGCTCGGGCGCCGACTTGCCCTTGAGGAACTTGGAGAAGCCGCGGTAGCCCATCGTCGTGAGCGCCTGCGCATCGACGTAGAAGCCCGCGACGGCATCGCGATAGCGCGCGTCCTCACCGAGTGCCCTACCGCTCGGTCCTTCCAACTTCCCGAGCTCGACGAGCGCCTTCACCGCGCGTTGCACGTCGTACGCGTAGTTGATCCACAACATCGCGCGTTCGTGCGCGAGCGACCCCTGCGTGATCGGCCAGCCGCCGTTGAGCGGACCCATGAGATTCTCCTTGGGCACACGCACGTCGGTGAAGAACACTTCGTTGAAGTCGCAGAACTCGTTGTCGGAGAGCTCGGGAAACGGTCGGCGATCGACCCCCGGCGCCGTCGTGTCGATGATGAGCGCGCTGATGCCCTTGTGCTTGGGCGCGGCCGGATCGGTGCGTACGAAACACAGGCACCAGTCGGCGTGGTGTGCGCCCGACGTCCATACCTTCTGCCCGTTCACCACGAATTCGTCACCGATCAGCTCCGCGCGCGTTTTGAGGCTCGCGAGGTCGCTTCCGGCGCCGGGTTCGCTCATACCGAGGCACCACGAGATCTCCGCGCGCAGCGTCGGTGCGAGGAAGCGATCCTTTTGGTCAGGCGTGCCGTAGTCGTGGATCGAGGGCGCGATGATCCCGAGGCCCTGCGGGTTCGCGCTCCTCAGGATCTCGCGGCTGCTCATCTCCTCGAAATAGATCATCTGTTGGGTCGGCGTGGCGTTGCGGCCGCCGAGCTCCGGTGGCCACCCGGGCACGAGCCAGCCCGCGTCGAACAGTGCGCGTTGCCAGTCGCGGGCCCACTGCGGCATGTGCGCGCTCGACAACTTGGGTTCGCGGACCCGCTCGTCGGACGGCTGGTGCGCGTCGAGCCAGCGGTCGAGCTCGGCGCGAAAGGCCTCGTCCTCGGGTGCGTAGCGCAGGCGCATCGGAGCGCAGGGTAGTTTCCTGACGTCAGTGTCAGGAAATTCCCCCGGGAGCCGCGTGGACTTCGAATTCTCGCCGGAACAGGAAATGCTGCGAGCATCCGTGCGCGCGTTCCTCGCGCACAAGGCGCCACTGGCGTCGGTGCGAGCCGACTACGAGCGCCCCGCCCCCGACACTGCGGTCTGGGACGGCCTCGACGAACTGGGTCTGATCGGGCTGCTCGTCGGCGAGGAGCACGGCGGCGCCGGGATGGGCATGGTCGACGCGGCAGTCGTGCTCGAAGAGCTCGGCCGCGCGGTGTGTACCGCTCCGTATGCGTCGTCGGCGATCGGAGCGGTCTCCCTCGCCGACGACGCGCTGCTTCCTTCATTGGCCGACGGGTCGAGGATCGGCACGGTCGCGATCTTCGAGGATGGTTCCCGATACCGCTGGGAGGAGCCCGCGACGCGCGCGGCCCGCGACCATGACGGCGGGTGGCGACTCGACGGCAGCAAGGTGCACGTCGCCGACGCGACGGCGGCCGATACCGCGCTCGTGACCGCGCTCGACGACGACGGGCGTCTCGGCGTCTTCGCGACGCCGCGCTTCGAGGTCGAGCCCACCCCGACCGTCGACGGTTCGCGCAAGCAGGCGCGGATCGTTCTGGCGGGCGCATCGAGCGAACGGATGGACTTGGGAGCCGACGTCGAGACCGCGGTCGCGCGCACACTCGACCGGCTCGGTGTGGCCGCGGCCCTCGACGGGGTGGGCGCCGCCCAGCGCGCGCTCGAACTCGCGGTCGAGTACGCGAAGGAGCGCGTGCAGTTCGACAAACCGATCGGCGCGTTCCAAGCGGTGCAGCACCTGTGTGCCGACATGCTGCGCACCGTCGAGCTCGGCCGCGCCGCGGGCTACTACGCATGCTGGGCGCTCGACGACGCCTCACCCGAGGAAGCGCACCGCGCGTCGACATTGGCGCGCGCGTTCGCGGCCGACGCGTTCCCGCAACTGGGCGGCACCGCAATCCAGGTCTTCGGTGGCATCGGCTTCACCTGGGAGCACGACATCCACCTGTACTACAAGCGGCTACTCACGGTCGCACACGCGCTCGGAACCGCGAGCGACCACCTCGAGGAACTCGCGACCCTCGCCATCGACTGACTCGCGGACCGACGACGGTAGTCGTAAAGGTCGACGGCGATGCCTTCGCCGAAACGTTCCTGGGCTGCGTCGAATCAGCTGGTCAGGCGTCCGGCGGAAATCCGGGAAGCTGAAGCCGCAACGGGTAGTCGGCGATGATGGCCCGAGCAGCGGTCAGCGCGCGGACCGAATGCCGCGTGTTCGGGGGTACGACCGCGACCGCGCCCGGACCGAGACGCTGCTCGACTCCGTCGATCGATATCAGTAGATCGCCGTCGACGATGTTCCAGACCTCTTCCTGGAGATGCTGGTGCTCGTGGAGCGGAGCTGCATCCGCCGCGATGTCGTAGTGCGAGAACGTCATGTTCTCGGAGTGAAAGAACCGACCGCGCCATCCGGGCAGGGGCTCTCCGCTCAACATGTGGGACGGATTGACGAACGGCACCGACCGAGCCTAGGCAGGTGCCCCTCGAGTGTCGATTGGAAAGTCGGCGATGCAGGAGTAGCGATGGTGCCTTGGTCCGAGCTCGAGATTGCCGAGCCTGAGATCGCAGCGGCCGGGCGACGACTGCTCGAGGATGCACCCGGCATTCCGACCATCGCCTTCCTCGCGACGGTGGGCATCAATACACGTCCTCGGGTGCACCCCTTCATGCCGGCCGTCGTGACGGGCCGACTCTGGGCTTTCGTGATCCGCTCACCCAAGCAGCAAGACCTCGACCGCAACGGGAGGTATGCGATTCATAGCGTCCTCGGACCGCGCGACGAATCGCTGTTCGTCTCGGGCGGTGCCTTGCGAGTCGACAGCCCTCACGAACGATCCGAAGTGGGCGATCACATGCCGTACAACGACATCGACGACCGACACGTGCTCTATGAGTTTCGAATCGATCGTGCCTCGTGGACGATGTGGACCACCCCGACGACCCCCCTCCACCGGAAATGGAAGGTCGGCGACGCGAGGCCGTAACGCCGCCACCGCCGGACTGCTTATGGCGCAGCGGACGCGAGGCTGCGTGCCGCTACTCGCGCACGAGGAGCAGGCAGCCGCACGTGTTTCCGCCGCCGGCCGCGATCACGCCCACCTCGGGCGGCCTCGCGATCTGGCGCTCCCCCGCCTGTCCCCACATCTGGGTGGCGCCTTCGTGCAGGAATCCGTAGCCGTGCAGACGCCCCGCCGAGAGCTGGCCGCCGTGGGTGTTGAGCGCCAGCTGTCCATCGCGGGCGATGCGGGTCCCGCCCTCGATGAAGGGGCCGCTCTCACCCAATCCGCACAGGCCGAGCGCTTCGAGCCACGACATCGTGATCCACGAGAAGCCGTCGTACAGCTGGGCCGTCTGCACGTCGGACGGCCGGTACTCGGTTCGCTCCCACAACTGCTTCCCGGCGGCGCGGTTCGTCATCGTCGACAGGTCGTCGAACTGATCCCACGACGGGCGACCGTCGATGCCGACGCCGACG
>JALYLU010000321.1:3889-6149 GCA_030774075.1 Actinomycetota bacterium
AGCGTGCCCTGGTCCCACGAAACCGGCTCGGTGATCTGGGTGCCCACAGCCTCGACGAACACGGGTGGTTTCGCGAGGTCGCGGGCGGCGTCGACGGCAGACACGATGACGGCGGTCGCGCCGTCGCACGGGACGTCGCAGTCGTAAAGGCAGAACGGCGACGAGATCATGCGCGCCGCCAGGTAGTCGTCCATCGACATGGGGTCGCGGTAGATCGCCTTCGGGTTGAGCTCCGCGTTGCGGCGCGCGTTGAGCGCGATCCACGCGAGCTGTTCGCGCGTCGTGCCGTACTGGTGGAAATGGCGCTGCGCGAACATCGCGATCCAGATCGCGGCCGACGGCGCCGAGAACGGCAGGTTCCACTGCATGAACCCCGACGCCTTGAACCCGCCACCGCCTCCGCCTCCCCCACCGGGCATGACCGCGGCGCGCCCCTTCTCGCCCTGCGCCGAGCCCTCGTAGACCGAGCGGAAGCACAGCACGTGGTTCGCGAGCCCCGACGCGACCGCGAGACACGCATTCACGACCGAGCCGAGCTGTCCCGACGTCTCGAGCCCGCTGCCATACCAGCCGCATTTCAGGCGCAACGCGTCCATCACGTCGTATGCGCCCGCACCCGAGAAGCCCGCCGGCGTCCCCATCGGACCGGGATACGTCGATACGCCGTCGATGTCGGCGGTCGTCAGGCCGGCGTGCTCGATGGCCGCGAGACAACCGTCGAGCGTCAGCTCGAGTGGATCGCGGAACAGCCGCCGGCCGATGTCGGATTGGCCGACTCCGGAGATGCAGGCACGCCGCTCGATGATGTCGTTCTCGTCCACGACGTCACTCCCCCCGCTCGGCATCCGGCCGGAACAATGGGATATAGATGTCGCCTTCGGGATCGGGGTGATGCTCGAACGTCACGCGCAGCGGCATCTCGATGCGCGCGTCGTCGGGCGCGCAGTCCACGAGATTGGTCGTCAGCCGCACCGAGGGCTGCTCGACGATCTCGATGATCGCGACGATGTACGGCAGTTCCGGGCCGGGCATCCACGGTTGGTGGTTGACCGAGAAGGTCGCGAGCGTCGCGCGCCCCGACACCGCTTCGGTCTTCATGTTCTTCGAGTGGCACATCGGGCAGATGGGCTGTGGCGGATGGATGTAGAAGCCGCAGTCCTGGCAACGCCAGAACCGCAGCTCGCCGCGCGCGCCCGCCGTCCAGAAGTCGCGATTGCGATCGGTGAGCTTGGGCAGGATGCGAAACGGCGGCGCCGTCTCTTCCACGTCGGGCACGGTCACTCCTGTTCGGCTTCGCGCGCCTCTTCGAAACCGCGGCGCGCGTGCGGCATCGCTTCGACCGCGGGCAACAACCCGTGACCCGGAACGGTCAGCATGATCGATCCGAGGATCTCCTCCCACGACGCACCGACCTCACGCGCCAGGCGCGCGTGGCGTCGTACGCCCGCGGGGTTACGAAGTCCGACGGTCACGACGAGGCGGATGAGCTCGTGCGTCTTGCGGTCGGGCGCCGAGATGGAATCGATCTGCGACAGCCACGCGTTCTGCGCGCCATGCAGCTGCGGGAACACCTCGTGCAGCGGTTCCTCGAACGGAAAGTTCCAGTCCTGCTCGTCCTCGTTCACGGTGCGTGACGCCAACGGTCAGCGGAATTCCGAAGGAACACGGGAATCGTCACGTCGTCCGAGATCGCCTTGTACTCGACGACGACGGGAAGGTCGGCGCGCAATTCGTCGAAGGGCACGCCCTCGATGTTCGTCATCACCCGCGGACCCTCCTCGAGCTCGACGATCGCCGCGACGTAGGGGACGCGCTCATTGAAGGGCGGCAGATCGTTCACGTGCACGACCGAGTAGGTGTAAAGCGTGCCCCGGCCCGACGCCTCCTTCCAGGCGACATCCTCGCTCCAGCAGGTCGGGCAGAACGGGCGCGGGTAGTAGTGGTCGCGACCGCAGGCGTTGCAGTGCCGGATGAGGAACTTGCCGTCCTTCAGCGCGTCCCAAAAGGGCTGGGTCTCGCTGTCGGTCGACGGCAGGTCGAAGCGAGGGGTGGTCATTTCATTCCCGACAATTCTGGGTCGACTCCACGCTCCGCTCCCGTGCGGTCGCTGCGCTGTCGTCTCGATAATTCCGGGTCGACTCCACGCTCCGCTCCCGTCCGGTCGCTGCGCTGTCGTCTCGATAATTCCGGGTCGACTCCACGCTCCGCTCCCGTCCGGTCGCTGCGCCGTCGTCTCGATAATTCTGGGTCGACTCCACGC
>JALYLU010000322.1:0-2918 GCA_030774075.1 Actinomycetota bacterium
GAGTACACGTCCGAGATCTTCGCGAGGCCGAAGTCGGCCAGCCGCGCCAACGTCCGCAAGATCGGCGCGTGACGCCCGACGCCCGAACCGAGACCAAGGCTGCTTGCCAACGCGGCCATCGAGATCTCGAAGCCGCCCGGCTCGGCCTGGAGCCATACGGCGAGTCGTCGCGCTGCGAACACGCACGACGGCCCCAGGATTGGCAGCCAGTAGGTCTCGACATACACGCCGCGCGCATCGAATCCGCTCGAGTCGTAGGTGTCGCACAACTCCCGCACGGGAAGCGGGTTGTGCTCGACGAGCCAGCTGTTGGTGTCGAGCGAGGCGTGCTGAAGGGGATGCATGAGTTACTCCGATCTGACTCAGATATAATCTGAGAGCGAGTGGTGATCAAGTGAAACTCTGAGCGGAACGGAAATTGACAGCTCAGCGTCAATGCGTCGGATGAAGGTGATCACTCGGCAGCTCGGTCCGCTCCCTCGGGGAGCGGCGAGTCTGTAGAACAAGATCACAACGGCAACAAGACAGGCGTAGGTGCCGAGTCGCGTTTCGCTCGCTGCGAGCGCTTATCCCACGTGTGGAAGAGAACGAACTAACGAACTTGCCGATGCACCGTGGCCAAGGGCGCGTTCCTCCAGCGCGACTACCACGGATCCCGGATCCGGCGCGCGTGCTCGGCATCGGACGAACGACGTTCGACAAACTGATCGAAAACGGCGACATTCACATCGTCCGCACCGGCCGAGCCGTGCGCGTTCCCCTCGCCAAGGCCCGACCAGGTCGAGACGGCCGTGCGGTCAGGTTCGTCAGCGACACTGCGGCGACCCTGCGCCGCCGCGGACACGAACAGCCCCAAGAGCTTCGCGCGCTACTCGCTCATCGCTATCCCGATAGCGACCGCGACGGCTACGAGGGTGCCGCGACCAAGAGGATCGCGTTGTTACGTGGCGAGTGATGCGACGAACCGTAGGGACCTCGTCGACCTCGCGGCTCGGGCCGCTAACGCGACAGCTCGTCAACTCCCGACGATCACGGATGTCGCTGTATTGGCAAGGCTAGGAGCATTGCTCCGGCGTCGAGTCGAACCAGCCGAGATCGACCAGCTCGGGGCCCAGCGGCACGCGCCAGTTGCCACGGCCAGGGCTGCGAAGCACGACACCGTCGGGCAGCAGCTCGCGGATGACGTCACGTTGCTGATCCATGCTGAGGTCGAGCCAGCGGTCCCGGACCCCGATTCCCGCGACGGCCGCAGCGCCTGACGCTTGCCGCGTCGAGGCAAGGGAAGACTCGACCCTTCTGCGCCGGTCGCGGAGCGCATCCGTTGCGGCGCCCCACTCGACACGTGTGACGCGATCAAGCGCGAATTCCTCCGCGAAGAACGCGAGTTTGCTGTCGAGGAGCTCCATCTCGGACACGAGGGAGTCAACGTCGGCTGCTTCATCGGCGAACGGAATGTCGGATCGCTCCAACCGCGTCAGTACCGCCTCGGTCACGTACGCGTCGACCTCATCCACACGACGTGCAACGCCACCGCAGCCATAGCCGTGGTTACCCTCCGGCGGGCACCCGTACCGGCGAGTGCCGTCGGCGCGAGGCCGAGCACGAAGCCGCGATCCGCACCGACCGCATCGGAGTATCCCGCCGGATAGCAGTTGGCGTGCCGTTGCTCCAACACGGGTTCGTCGCGTCGGGTCAGCGCGCAATGCACGTAGTCGCTCCCAGATCTCGCGCGCCAAGATGGGCTCCCACGTACCGACAATTAGGTCGTTGTGGTGCCGTCGGAGACCAGCGACGTGCGGAGCGGTCAATCGCAGCGCGAGGTTCGAACCACCGGACCAGCGCCGGCCGGGCTCCGGGCCGAGATCGCGATCCGACAGATCGAATGCAACGCCACGGAACGACTCGCCAGCGAGAACGCGCTCCGCGGCCTCGCGCAGGATCGCCGCCTCGCGGTTCTTGATGATCATGCCAAGCCCGCGACCGAACGGCAGGGGGCCGCCATTCCACTCACCTTTCGATGCCTTATCAGCCTTCGCTCGGATCAGCCTCCGGCGCGTCTTCGCCACTTCCTCGGCCGCAACCGCACCCTTGATGCGGGCGACAAGCAGCCCGTCGCCGGTCACAGGATCAACGGCGTCGACAACCGTCACGAGGTTGTGTAGTCCGGCACCGTCAGCGACGTGCAGAAATTCCTCCAACTCGCGCGGCTGCCGCGTGAGGCGATCGAGATCCCAGGCGACGACCGCGACTAGGTCGCCGTTCTTCACCGCGGCGAGCAGCGCCTGATATTGGGGTCGGATGACGTTTGGGTCAGCCGCCGTCAGGTCGTTGTCGACGTACTCGACCGGCTCCCAACCTCGCTCTTGGCAGATGCGTCGGCAGTCGGCCAGCTGGCGCCCGACGCCGAGCGCCGCGCCGTCCCTATCACTGCTAACGCGCGCGTAGATACCAGCGTGAGCCTCCGTCGGCATGAGGGCGAGAATAGCGACTCGTCGGAACGGTCGAGCGGGTCCTGCCGGCCGGCCGACTAGAGGAGCGGTCCTTTCTCCCGTGCGCGGATGGGTTGGCCGCTCAACCGTGCTCACGCCTCGTCGACGCACGCTTTCCGTGATGCACGGCGAAGCGCGACGGCTTTACCGCGAGATGCTGGAAGAGGGTCACGATCCGAAGGCCGACCCGGTACCGATAGCGCTGGTTGCGGCGTATCGTTTGTAGTCCGTGAACATGGGCCATGTCCCGGACGGGCAGCTCGACAGCCGCGTCCACCAGGCGTCAGGCATGGTCGCGGCGCAGCTTGCTTGCACCATCGCCGAGGCGCTTGCCCTTATGAAGATTCGCGCCGAGGAGGCGGCGGTGACGCTGGAACAAATAGCGGTTGCCGTGCTTGACCGCGCTGTCCGATTCGACGACAACTAGCC
>JALYLU010000322.1:2928-6145 GCA_030774075.1 Actinomycetota bacterium
CCCCCCCCCCCCGGCGATTCGCTAGTGAGACTCGCTCCGATGGCGAAGCCCAAGTCCTAACCACGTCCTCGTCTCGCGCCAACGATGCGTGAACGGTGCGCACGGTGGGAATAACCGCGGCGCAAGGCTAACCGTGCTCATCGGGAAAGTGCCCCGGCTCACCTTTACCAGTCCACCAGGGCCAGGGCACTTTCCCGCGTTCGGAGCAAGCGGGGGGTCGCTAATCGCATGCTGCAACTACGTGACGGCAAGGTCGTGTGCAACCTCTGTGGCGCGCAGCTCGACATTCGAGAGGGTGAAACACCGAAGGTGAGTTTCCATGCTGTCACTGGCGGACCGCTAACACGCGTGTTGCAGGTGGGCCCCGGCGAACTCCACGGCTGCGAGGTGGTCCCGCCGCGTTCGTAGCATGCTGTCGACGACGACGCGCCCAACGCCGTTGTCCCATGCGATCGCCGCATCACGAACGTCAGTTGAATACACGGTTACGCGGGGCTCGGCGTAGGACGAAGCGGCGGAGGTTGATAACTATCTGCCGATCAGGGAACTTCCGGTTGGGACTCGTCCGCGTTGAATCCGTAGGCAACGCTCCAACATCCATTCCTCACGCGGCGCCTGCGACACCGATCAAGTTGCCTTCGGGGTCGGTGAAGTGTCCGACGACGAGGTCGCTTCCCGGATTCTTCTTGGGGCCCAGCACGCGCTCCCCGCCAAGTCGTTCGGCCGCCTGGAGTGCTGATTCGACGTCAGGAACAGCGACGTATGGCGTGACGGGTGTAGGCGCTGCCTCCGCCCACACCGCCGCGGATACCCGTCCCGTCGCTGGTCATGTACCGCTCCACGAACCCGTAGTTTCCCGCCTCCGACACAGCATCCGAGACCGGCGCGCTTGTGTCGAACTCCCATCCAAACAGTCCGCCGTAGAAAGAGCGGAGCTTCTCTGGCTCCTTGCCAATGACCTCGAAGTGCACGACCGGTTGTCCCATGCTCGCTCTCCTGTCCTATGCCGCAGATCTTGTCCTGCGAGTAGAGGACCCGTCGAAGACCCAATACTCACCGGACGGCGACCCAACGTCGATAACTGCGAAAATTCCCTACCTCGGCACTTGGCAACTAGGGGCTTGATCCGCAACGCAGATCGCGGACGTTCGGTCACGCGACGGTGACACCAGACGGGTTCCAATGGGCGGTGTGCAGACGCAGTCTGGGTATGGAACGCCGTATCGGAGTAGCCAGTCTGGCGCCGGCTTCCATCACAACAGGTGGGCGTGTCCCATCGGCGAGTTGATCGACACCGCCGACCGGCGTTTCGGGACGGGCGGCCTACCCCTTTGCGAAATGTGTGAAACCGTTTTTGCCGATTCACCGGTGGAGCGTCGAGTTTCCACCCGACGTGCAACGGATCGTTAGTTCGAGCGCAGGCACCGACCACTCGGACGCCCCACGCCGACGAGCACATATCTGTAGACACTCCGGTCTGGATGCCTCCCGAGGGTGACGCCTCGGTCGTCATGAGGGTGCGAATGTGAAGTCGTTGGATCGATCGATGCTCCTCTCCCCCGTTCCCAGGGGCTGGTCAAAAGCGTCCCAGAGCGAAGCAATCTGTGCGCGGTGGACTTACGTAGGGGAGCCAGCGCGTACGTCGGAACCTCAAGTGCCGATGCGGTGTCTAACTCTCATGCACCGCGCCCGGCATCCTGCTCGTAATCCCGGGGATTTTGGGGCGCCGACGCGATTGATCCCTGCCTGGATCGGGCTGACACTGACGCTCGTCGCCGTGTTGGTCTTGTTGAGCGCGCAGACGGCAGACGCGAAGGTCCTTCCCGTTTTATCTATCAGCGTCGTCACACCGAAGCCCACGGCGGGCTCCCCGACTCAGGTACTCGTTCGCTTCGGCGGGAACTTCGACCTGCCGGACGCCCCGTGGGAGAACCTCGAGGTCTCCGTCGTATCTGCGGACCGGACCGACGCGAGTGGCTGGCCGCTCGACCGAAACTATCGGGGGGCGCTGGTACCGCTTCGTCGAATTGGCAAGGGCGCGTATCGCGGGTCGGTCGTGGTGGATCGATCGGGCGACTACGTCGTGTTCGCGTGGTCAAGCGTGTATGCGCGAGAAGCTCGGTTCCAAGGTGTCGTCACGAAGTTCCAATATGCGGCCCCGGTCAGGTTCCGGATGGGAAGCGTTGAACGAACGGCGCATGGAGTCATCCGATCCTCTTCCGGGCGACGGTCCTCGACTGTTCTGGTCGCCATTTTGTTGCTGGTCTCGCTCTTCATGATCGGTGCATGTGTCGCGCTCTTGACTGCCCGCGCTCGTTCCCGAAGGCGCGTAGCGGGCGCGCGCCGGTAACCCATGCGCAAGCCGCCACGCGTCGCCGTAGATCTACCGATCTGCTCGCCAGAACAGCGCCCGATCGCGCAATCTGTGCGCGTGAGCAGGTCGAGCGATGACCCCGATCTTGAGCCGCTCGATCCCGATGGGATAGAGCACTCGTCCGCGGCGCGGATCGGATCGACGAACCGTAGAGGACGGCACTTCCTTCTCGTCGCGATGATCGCCCTCGCCGCGCTTGCCGCGAGCTTGGTCGTTACGTTGGTCGAGATTCGTGAACTTCACCGGCGCGTGGATCATTTGCAGGCCATACAACGGACTTCGCAGACCACCACCAAGGTCGACGACTTGGCATCGAAGTACTGCCTGTCCTTCCCCCTTGTAGGCCAAGTGACCTTCGTGCCCGCGCAAACAGTCGGTACTTCGTTCTCTTCGGCAGGCCATTTCGGCGGAGACGTCGGAGGGCTGCCACCGAACACCTACGTGCTGATCCAGTTCTTCGACACGAGCACCAAACCGGCGCACAAGGTGCAGGAGATCACTCTTCGCTCCAACGCCAACGGCGCGCAGCACATCGATGGACCGTCCCTCGTCGGGCCCGCGAATATCTCCGCAGTCTTGTTTCGCGTCGGTACAAACAACCAAGACCTCCGCCTGTTTGGACCGCCCGCGACCCCATGCTGAGACGCGCATATCAGCCGTTCGGTACTCGCCGTACGCGCTCACTGGGCAATCTGCTCGGGCTCGCGATGTCGAGCACGCGCTCGCGGCCTGGCACCATCGGATACGCCGGTGACGGTGCTCGGAGGTGCGCGTCCGGGGGCGCTCGACCTGGTCGATGCGTGCGGACTGCGTTCGTCGTGGGCGCAAGGGGTCGTCCGGACA
>JALYLU010000323.1 GCA_030774075.1 Actinomycetota bacterium
ACCTCATCCATCTGTGGACGACGCTGATGACCGACGTCTACGTCCACTCCAGCCAGAAGCTCGCGCTGTACGGATTCGACCCCGTACGCGCGCTCGCAGCGTTGCGCCGCCAGATCCCGTTCCTCGACTCCAGCGGTTTCCTTCGCGAGTTGACGTTGCTGATCAACCGACTGCGCGACCAACACACACAGCTCTACGTCAGCGCGGCCGACGGATCTCTCGACGGCTACGTCGCAAGCCTACCGTTGCTCGTCGAGGTTTGCGGGCAGTATCTCGACCCGACCTACGTCGTCACCAAGATCAGCGAAGAGCTCGACCCGGCATTCACGGTCGGCGTCGAATTGACCAGCTGGAACGGCGTGCCATTCCGCCGCGCAGTCGACCTCTTTGCTCAAACGCTGACGGGAGGACGACCGGACGCCGGTCGCGCTCGCGCGCTCGAAGTCCTCACCCAGCGCCCGCTCGAGTACCTTCAGCTGCCAGACGAACAGTGGGTCGAGATCGGCTACTGCACGGAACCACCGAACGCAACCGACCACACCATCCGGCTCGAATGGCGGCTGGTCGCACCGGGCGACACCCTCATCGCCGACGATCCTCTCTCGGCGCGCACTCGAAAGGGAATCAACGCAACGAGCGAAGCCGCGCGACGCGCTCGCAAGCTGCTCTTTGCGACCGAGCTCTGGCAACACGATCGGACCAAGAAGACGCCCGCTGCCAAGGCACCCGAGTGGCTGGAAACGACGCTTCCAGACGCCATCTCTGCACGGAAGCTGCGCACGCCCAGCGGTACCGTCGGATACCTGCGACTGTGGACGTTCGACGTCGCCAACAGCAAGAAGTTCGTCGACGAGGTCGCGCGGGTACTCGGCAAGCTTCCCAGGCGTCGGTTGATCATCGATCTGCGATCCAACCCTGGTGGCTACATCGAAACTGCAGAGTCCCTGCTGCAGCTGTTCACGCCCAACCTCGTCCAGCCGGCCCGATTCGCGTGCCGCGCCACGCCAGCCATGGCGGCCATTGCCGAAGCTGACGGCAATGGCCCTGATCTCGCCGACTGGGCGGAATCCACCAGAGCAGCAGTCAACCTCGGCGAGGAGTACTCGCAGCACCTGCCGCTCACCGACTCTGACACAGCCGAACAGATCCAGCAGCAGTACCGCGGGCGCGTCGTCGCAATCATCGACGCGAACACCTTCTCGTGTGGTGACCTCTTCGCGGCGGGGTTGGCCGACCACAACATCGCGACACTCGTCGCGGTCGGCGAAGGCACCGGCGCCGGCGGCGCGAACGTCTGGGACAGCGATTCTGTCGCATACGCCTATCACGCCGCACGACAGACGCTGCTCGAATTACCGGAAGGGGTCAGCTATTCGATCGCGGTGCGTCGAATGACGCGAACCGGAGCCTCCGAGGGCCGGGCCATAGAAGACGTCGGCGTCATCGGAGACGAGCAGTACACGATGACCCGCACCGACCTTCTCGATGGAAACAGTGACCTGATCGCCTTCTGCGGCGAGATCCTTGCTCGTGCGTAAGCCGGCGCGCGAACGCAACCGCAGATCGGCATACGGCGCACGCGTCTTCGACTTTCGTCAGGCGATCGCGGCTGTCTCGCGTTTGTGCTGTTCAGGACGAGCTTTCCTCGAGGCGTGCCAAGCCGGACGAGAGCAGGGAACAGATCGCGAGCATCCGGTCGAGCGACGTTCCTATCGACCTATTGTTCATAAGCCTCCAGGTGAGGCACGCCGCAGCACGCACGAGGACGGGGCGTCGTGCGATCAAAGCCATGAAGGGACGTCGACTGATGCCCCCAACTCTTGCGATTGGTACCGTCGGTCGCGAAGACCTTGATTCCCTTACCTGATTCCGAGCACACTGCTGCCGTCGCGGTTGCGGCGGGGGCGAAGTCTGGAGATTCGGATACATGAGCCATGAACCGGACCCCTCGACAGTGACGCAGCTCGTTCATCATGAAGACGAGTTGCGTGATCAGGTTTTGCGTAACTTCCTTACGCTTAATGGGTTTCTTTTCGCGACGATGGCGTTCGGATGGAAGGACGCGCAAGCCCTGGTGTATGTCGTTGCCGCGCTTGGCGTCACGATGGCGGTGAGCACCTTTGCCGGCGTAAAGGTGACCGAGATAGCGGTTCGGGAGTTGCGCCGAAGAAGCAATGAGCGTGCAACGACCGGGCTAACGAGTGCGCAGCTGCGTCAGATGGGCGGCATCTACCGACTCATTCCTCGCCTGTACCCGTGGAAGGTGCTTCCGCTTCTGATCGGCGCCGCGTGGTTGGCCGTGATTCTCGCGCGCGCGCTGTCGTAGCTCCGCGGGCCTTCGCGATCGACTTCGTCGCCTGCCATGCCGAAGCCGTCAAAACCACATCACGAACGACGCTCGACCTACGGCCGAGCACGGCGAAGCACCTCGGGGCTCGACGCGTCGGCGCCTGGACATATTTGCGAGCGACGGGCGGCGGTTCGCCAATCGTACATTCGGCGGCGTGTCCTTAAGCCGCTGCTCAAACTATCCGCGACCGCAATCCCAGATTGGTCCGGATCGGCTTTGCCGCAATGAGGGTGTAGAGGCGAGGAACTCGGCACCGAGCGAGCCGCGCCTCAAGGTCACCTTTACGTCGTCGTTGTACGAGGAGGCCGATCCGCGTCAGTCTCGTGGTGGAGTCGCCGACTGCGCGCACAATCCCTGAACGCACCCACCTTCACGACCCCGTCCTGATCGTAACGGGCAACCTAGCGGTGGCGACCGCTACGCACGGTTGTGCGACCGCTATGCACGGTTGTGCGATCGTAGGCCAACTCAGGAGGGCGTCAATTCGTTGCCCGCGCCATGGCCCGCGGCTGATCCTTGCCATCGACATAGTGGTGTGCGATGGTGCGCGCCGCGATGTTCGCGGGAAGGGCGGAATGGACCGTGCGCAGGTCAACGGCAGCCGTGGTCGTCGTCGCGACGTTGGTGTCGTCGCTGCTTGTAGGGGTTCTCGGTTCGACGCCTGTGGGCGCGGATCCGTCGTTGGCGCCGGCGTGGGCCGCGGGAGCCGTCGGTTTCTTGGGCAACGGCCGCACTACCGGGAGTATCTTCGTCACAAATACCACCAACAGTGGTTGGGCTGAGCCGACGACGGTGCCTGTCGCTGTCCTTTCTGATGTACAGGTGGTTGCCGCGGGTTGGTACCACACCCTTGCGGTCAAGGGTGACGGCACGGTGTGGGCGTGGGGCTCCGACGGATACGGCGAAACGGGACCGGCGCGCTCATATAACTGGCCGGCTCCTGTGGGACTCTCGGGCGTCGCGACGGTTGCCGCGGGTTCGCTTACTTCGCTGGCGTTGAAGACGGATGGGACGGTTTGGGCGTGGGGCAGTAACGGGAACGGCAACCTCGGCAACGGTTCCGGACCGGATTCGAACGTTCATACAACACCGACCCGGGTAAGCCTCACGGGCGTGTTCACCGCGATCGCGACGAATGGCGAGCATTCGTTGGCGCTTCGAAGTGACGGCACGCTGTGGGCGTGGGGATACAACCAATATGGTCAGGTGGGTAACGGCAGTACACATACGACCTACGTGACTACCCCAACCCAGGTAAAGAATCTCACCGGTATTGTCTCGATCGCGGCGGGGTTCCGACACTCGCTGGCGGTGCGCAATGACGGCACCGTGTGGGCGTGGGGCCAGAACGGCTATTACGGGGAATTGGGCGACGGGACGACAACTGATCGAAGCACGCCGGTTCAAGTCGTGGGTTTGTCAAACGGCACGCAGGTCGCGGGGGGAGAGACGAACAGCGTTGCGCTCGACAGTTCTGGGCACGTGTGGACGTGGGGTGAGGGCGGTCATGGTGAATCCGGCCTCAACCCGCCGGTCCCTGGATATCCGCCGAACTCGAGCTTGACGCCAGTGATGGTCCCGTCGCTCAGCAACGTGACCAAGATCGCAAAGAAGGACCGGTCGACGCTGGCCGTAAAGAGTGACGGCACCGTGTGGGCGTGGGGCGAGAACTCGTTTGGTCAGCTCGGTATCAACGATGTTTCGTATTGCGTCTATCCGAACTACGGCCAACCAATCCGCTGTACGGATCTCCCTACGCAGGTGATCGGGATGTCCTCCCCGCGATCGATCGACATCGGCGCCGAAGTCCTGGTCGCGTCAAACGGCGGCTCGATCACCCCGCATGGATATCTCGCCGGTGAGACTCTGAACCGTCCCGTTTCTGAGATGCTCGGAAATTGGCAAGGCCAGGCGAGTCTCGCCGATCCGGTTGATACGGCGTCCGGCAACTTTGTGCATGACGAGGCCGATCTCGACGCGCCGAGCGGCGCGTTTGGTCTCGCGTGGGAACGGACATACAACTCGCGCAGCACTGCGACCGGGCCGCTGGGCCCAGGTTGGTCAACCAGCTTTTCGGACCACATCACCGTCGACGGCAACGGGAACGCGGTCTTGACGCAGGCCGACGGACGGTCGGTGAGGTTCGTCGCCGCGGGGGGCGGCGCTTACACCCGACCTTCTGACGAGTTCGCGAACTTGACGCAGCTGGGTGACAACACTTTTCGGCTCGCCCTCTTCGACGGCGAGACGTGGGCCTTCGACGCGTCGGGCCGGCTCACCTTGAAGACGAATTGGGACGCCGTCACCGCGACGCCAACCTACGGGCAAGATGGCGCGCTGACCCGCATCGACAACTCGGCCGGTCCTTCGCTGACATTCACCGAGGCGTCCGGCCTGCTCACCGACGTCACGACCAGCGACGGCCGACACGTCACCTACACCTATACCAACGGTGCGCTCGCGTCAGCGACAACGCCACGCAGCGGCACGACGACGTACGGTTTGGACACGCACGGCTTCGTTTCCTCGGTGACCGATGCGATGGGTGCGAACGTCGCCACGAACACGTATGACAGTGCTGGTCGTGTTCTCACGCAGACAACCGGAGCGGCTGGATCGCCAACGACGTTCAGTTATGACGACACATCCGGCACCACCCGGGCGACCGATGGCGCGACCGGTCAATCCCTGACCTACACGCACGACGCGGCCGGCCGAGTGCGTGCGGTCTTCGATTCGGTGGGCGGTATCGAATCCAACACCTACAACACGACGACCGGCTACCTGACCGCGTCGGTAAACCGCTTGGGTGGCGGTGAGTCGCGCACCTATGACCCGAACGGCAACGTCACCGGCGTGACCAACGCGAACGGCGTCACACGAACCGCGACGTATGACGCCAACAACCGGCCGCTCACGATCTCCGACCCCGCGACCGGTACGAAGACCTTCACCTACACGGGCAATGACCGGTTGCCAACCACCGTGACGGCGGACGCAAAGACGACGACCTTCACGATTACCAACGGGCTCGTCACCCAACAGACCGACCCTGACGGCGTCGTCACGACCTTCGCATACGACACGAACCGGCGCCTCGTCACCGCGACGCTCGCGTTCGGGACGCCCCTCGCCGCCACGACGACCTACACCTATGACAGCGCCGGTCACGTACTCACCGCGACCGATGCGCTCAACCATACGACCACCTTCACGTATGCGACCGGTGGGCAGGTCGCGTCAAAGACCGACGCGCTCAACGACGCGACTACTTACAGCTACGACAACGCCGGTCATCTCCTCACTACGACCGACCCAACCAACGCGGTGACCACGAACACCTACGACACTTCCGGACGACTTGCCACCACACGCACACCACGCGGGCTCGTCACTACCTCCAGCTACGACTCGCTCGGCGAACTCATCACGACAACGCGGCCGGACGGGACCAGCACGACCCACAAGACATACGCCCCGCTCGGCCGGGTGGCGAGCACAAGCGACGAGCTCAATCGCAGCACCGCGTACACCTACAACCTTGACGGCAACGTCACCGCCGTCACTGACCCGACAAACGCGGTCACGAGTACTACGTTCGATGTCGGCGGCCGCCAAACCAGCACCATCGACGCGAGGGCCCGGACCTCATCGACGACCACCTACGACACTGCCGGTCGCGTCGCATCAACAACGACGCTCGGCGGCATCACCACGGCCTACGGCTACGACGGACTCGGTCGTGTCACCTCGGTGACCGATTCCCGGGGCGGCGTCACCGCCACCA
>JALYLU010000324.1 GCA_030774075.1 Actinomycetota bacterium
TTGTTCTCGATCCGGCTCGGGTTCCCCGACGCCGGCGCCAACCCGACCTCCGACACCACGCGCCGCGCCTACGACCTCGTCGCCAACGGATTCGGCGCCGGATCGAACGGCCCCCTCGTGCTCGCCGCCGAATACCCGCCCGGTACCGATCCGACACCGGTCCTGGGTCAGCTCGAACGGGCGCTGCGCGCGACTCCCGACGTTGCTGTCGTCCTTCCGCCCGTAGTGAGTCCGACCGGCGGCGCGGCCGTCGTCACCGTTCTTCCGGCGGCGGCGCCGCAATCCGAACGCAGCTCCTCGCTCGTCCACTTGCTGCGCGACCACACGATCCCCGCCGCCGTGCAGGGCACGAACGTGAGCGTGCACGTCGGCGGGCTCACCGCCGCCGGCATCGACGTCTCCGATCGCTTGGCCGCGCGGCTCCCGTTGTTCATCGGCGCGGTGCTTGCCCTGAGTTTCTTGTTCCTCCTCGCCGTGTTCCGCAGCGTGCTCGTGCCGCTCAAAGCGGTCGTCATGAACGTGTTGTCGATCGGCGCCGCGTACGGAGTCATCGTCGCCATCTTCCAATGGGGCTGGCTCGGCAGCATCATCGGGATCGCAAAGCCCGGACCCATCGCGCCATTCATCCCCATGATGATGTTCGCCATCCTCTTCGGCCTCTCGATGGACTACGAGGTCTTCCTGCTGTCGCGCATCCGCGAGGAGTACGACCGCACCGGCGACAACGCCCTCGCCGTCGCCGACGGCCTCGCGGCAACCGCACGCGTCATCACCGCCGCCGCGCTCATCATGGTCACCGTCTTCGCCAGCTTCGTCTTCGGCGACAACTCGGTCGTGAAACTCTTCGGACTCGGGCTCGCAGCCGCGATCCTCATCGACGCCACCATCGTGCGGATGGTCCTCGTGCCGGCCACCATGGAACTGCTCGGCGACCTCAACTGGTGGTTCCCCCGCTTCCTGAACCGCATCATCCCGAGACTTCTCGTCGAACCCATCGACGACGTCGACGACGAGCTCGCCGAACTCATCGATCACCAACCAACGCTCCGCTGAGGGCGCCGGCGTCGGGCGGCCGGCGCACCACCGACGGCCGGCATGCGATTTTGCGAAAAAGCCTTGATTTGTAGGGTCTATTCGGATATCATCGAACATATGTTCGCCTCCCTCGAAGAGCTCGCCGGGGACCACCGCGAGCTCGAGGCGTGCCTGGCGGCGTGGCTGAAGAAGGTCGCCGCGTACGACCGATCGGGCGACTGGAGCGCCGATGGGTTCCTCAATGCCGCGTCTGCGCTTCGGGCGATGTGTCGGATCGACCAGGGCGTCGCCCGCGCGCACGTCGAACTGGCCCGCAAGCTCGAAGACCTCCCGCAGGTCGCGGCCGCGTTCGCACGTGGGGAGATTTCCCAACGGCACGCGGCAGTGGTCGCGAACGCGTGCACACCCGAACGCGCCGGGGCGATAGCCGACGTCGAAGCCGAGCTCGTCGACGTCGCCCGCCAGCACACGCCCAAACAACTGGGCGGGGTCGTACGCTATCTGGTCGACGCGATCGACGGGGATGGCGGCGCGGTGTCCGACGCAGCGCTCTTCGAACGGCGGCAGCATCACATGTCAGCCACCCTCGACGGCATGGTCGCCTACGACGGGATCTGCGACCCTGAGACCGGCGCGATCCACCGCGCCGCAATCAACGCCGAGATGGAACGCGACCGCGTCGAAAACGACCCCCGCACGCCCGCGCAACGTCGCTTCGATGCCCTCACCAACCTGTTGCGTCGGTCCCTCGACCGCGGTGAGGTAGGAGAATGCCGCAACGTCCGCCCGCACGTCACCGTCGTGGTCGACCTCGACGAACTCCCGGGCACGACAGCCGAGCTCGTGACCCGGGTGCGCACCGAGCGCCGCCACGACGAGCACCTCTCCAGGGCGACGCTCGAGCGACTGACGTGCGACTGCGACCTCAGCCGGGTGATCACCGCCGGACGGTCCGAAGTCCTCGACGTCGGGCGCGCCACCCGCACCATCCCGCCGGCGACCTGGAAAGCGCTCGTCGTTCGCGACCGGCACTGCCAAGCCCCTGGATGCGACCGACCACCATCATCGTGTCAGGGCCACCACATCGTGCACTGGACCCGCGGCGGCCCCACGAACCTCGACAACTTGCGGTTGTTGTGCTGGAACCACCACCGCGAACGACACAACCACGACGCCCAAGCCCGCGCCGCGTAGTTATTGAAGCGGCGGTAACGAGGCCCGACACATTCGTTATTGCCCGTTCCGGCCTCGTGCAGAAGGTAGCGCGGAGAACGACATCTTCTTGGGTGACACTGCCCCGGTTCTCGCGGAGATCGAACGGTTTCTCGCCGAGCCCGGGGTCGGGTCGAACACGACCGAGTGTTGTCGACAGTGCTGTTCACCGACATGGTCGCCTCAACCGAGGAACTCGCGGCGCGTGGAGACGATGCATGGCGGCGCATCCTTGATGACCACGATGAGACGATCGGCCGGGTCGTCGCGGACTATCGGGGACGCGTTGTGAAACAACTCGGCGATGGGACCCTGGCGACGTTCGACGGTCCGGCGCGGGCGGTGCGCTGCGCGGCCGCGCTCCTCGACGCCGCCAACGTCCAGGGCATCACCTTGCGCGCCGGTTTACATACCGGCGAAATCGAACTTCGGGCATCCGATGTCGCGGGGATCGCCGTGCATATCGCGAGTCGCATCGCCGCACTGGCCGACCCGAACGAGATCCTCGTCTCCCGCACCGTGGTCGACCTCACCGCCGGGTCGGGATTGCAGTTCGAGCCGCGCGGTGAACACGAACTCAAAGGCGTCCCCGGCACCTGGCCAACATTCGCCGCCGAAGCGAGTACCTAGCCCGCGCCATATCCACCGGGCCTCCTTCGGCAGGACAAGAGCTGACACCGGCGTCATAGACTGCCGGCCATGCGCGGGATCATCAGCGCCGGGGGCTACGTGCCGTTCCGACGCCTCCAACGAGCCGAGATCGCGAAGACGTTCGGGAGCGGTGGTGGCAAGGGAACGCGTTCGGTCGCGTCGTACGACGAGGACACCACGACGATGGGCGTCGAAGCCGCGCGCCTCGCGCGGCGCGGTGCACCCTCCGGCGCCACGCCCGACGCCCTGTGGTTCGCGACTGCATCGCCGGCCTATCTCGACAAGAACAACGCGTCGACGCTCCACGCCGCATTGCGGCTCGACACAGACGTCTCCGCCTTCGACTTCGGCGGCGCCCTCCGGTCCGGCATCGGCGCCCTGCGCGCCGCGCTCGACGGCGCCAACTCCGTTCTGGTCGTCACCTCCGACCTGCGCGGCGGCCTCCCGACGAGCGGAGACGAGTCGGCATCCGGCGACGGTGCGGGCGCGCTGCTGGTGGGCGACGACAGCAACGGCCCCGTCATCGCCGAGTATCTCGGCGCCGCGAGTGCGACCGAGGAGTTCCTCGAGCGGTGGCGCACCCCCGGGTCGACGCGGTCTCGCGTGTGGGAGGAGCGCTTCGGTGAAGTGAAGTACGGGCCGCTCGTCGAGCAGGCGTGGAACGCGGCACTGAAGGCGGCCGAGCTCTCGGCCGAGCAGGTCGCCCGGGTGATCGTCACCGGTATGCACGCGCGCGCGGTACGGGCCGTGAGCGCGCGGCTCGGAACCGCGAAGGAAGCGCTCGTCGACGACCGCTCGGCCACGGTCGGCAACACCGGCAGCGCGCACGCCGCGCTCCTGCTCGCCGACACCCTCGAGTCTGCGCAACCCGGCCAAGTGATCGGGCTGATCGTGCTCGCCGACGGCGCCGACGTGCTCCTGTTCCGGGCGACCGATGCGATCGCGTCCTACGCGCCGGCGCGCACGGTCGCGGCGCAGGTCGACGGCGCGGCCGATCTCCCCTACGGCAAGTTCCTCAGCTGGCGGGGCGAGGCGCGGCTCGAACCGCCGCGCCGTCCCGAACCCGACCGCATCTCCGCGTCCGTGTCGGGCCGCACCGAGGAGTGGAAGTACGCGTTCGTCGGTTCGCGCGACCGTGGCAGCGGCGAGCTGCACATGCCGCCCGCGCGTATCTCGCGCGTCGGCGACGCGGTCGACGACATGCAGCCCGCGCCGATGGCCGACGTGCAGGGCACGATCGCGCTGCTGACGATCGACCGAATCGCGTACTCCCCGAGTCCGCCGGTCGCGTTCGCGGTCGTCGACTGGGACGGTGGCGGACGCCTCCCCGTGGAGCTGACCGATGTCGACGCCGCGACCTTGCAGATGGGCGACCGCGTCGAGATGACGTTCCGCAAGCTGTTCACGTCGGACGAGATCCACAACTACTTCTGGAAAGCCCGCCCCGTTCGCTGAGTCGAGCGGAATTGAGGAGCACTATGGGATCGCACGGGATCAAGGACCGGGTTGCCATCGTGGGGATGGGTTGCACGAACTTCGGCGAGCAGTGGAACAAGGGCACCGACGACCTTCTCGTCGATGCGGCGGAGGCCACCTTCGCGTCGGCCGGCATCACCAAGGACGACGTCGACGCGTACTGGCTCGGCACCGCGATGTCGGGCATGAGCGGCATGGCGCTCGCGCGACCGCTACAGCTGCACGAAAAGCCGGTCACGCACGTCGAGAACTTCTGCGCGACCGCCTCCGAGGCGCTGCGCAACGCGGCGTACTCCGTGGCGAGCGGCGCGTACGACGTCGCGATGGCGATCGGCGTCGAGAAGGTGAAGGACAGCGGCTACCAAGGCCTCGTCGGCGCGGCCAAGACGCCGACCGACGGCACGGGCCGCACTCTCACGGCCGCGGCGATGTTCGCGATGTGCTCGCCCGGCTACGGCAAGAAGTACGGCCTCGACGACGCGCAGATGCGCGAAGTGCTCGCCCGCATCGCGTGGAAGAACCACTACAACGGCGCCCGCAATCCGAGGGCCCAGTTCCGCAAAGAGGTCTCGATGGAGACCATCTGCAACGCGCCGCTGATGGCGGGCGGGCTCGGGGTGTACGACTGCTCGGGCGTGGCCGACGGTTCGGCCGCGGCGATCATCGTTCGAGCGGAAGACGCGCACCGCTACACCGACAAGCCGATCTACGTCAAGGCGCTGTCGCTCGTCGCGGGCAACTGCTCCGGTAACGCAGACCCCGACTACGACTACACGACCTTTCCCGAGATCGCGGCGACCGGGCGCGACGCGTACGCCCAGGCCGGCATCACCAACCCGCGCGAGCAACTCGCGATGGCCGAAGTGCACGACTGCTTCACGCCGGCCGAGCTCCTCATCTATGAAGACCTCCAATTCGCCGAGCGCGGGACCGCGTGGAAGGAAGTGCTCGACGGCACGTTCGATCTCGGGGGCGCGCTGCCGGTCAACCCCGACGGCGGCCTGAAGAGCTTCGGCCATCCGGTCGGCGCGTCCGGTTTACGCATGGTGTTCGAGGCGTGGCTGCAGTTGCGGGGCGAAGCGCCCGCGGAGCGCACGATCGCGCACGCCGACCGCGGGCTCGCGCTCACCCACAACCTCGGCGGCTACCCGGGCGAGATGGTGTCGTTCGTTTCGGTCGTCGGCAACGAGCTCGGCTAACCCTCGACCGTCTCACCGCTCGGGCATGATGCGGCCCGTGGTCGATCTCGCCGAGCCTGGAGTCGTCACCCGCCTCGGGCGGGGCGTGATCGTTGGCCCAAAGACTGTGGCGCCCGACCACTGGGCCGGCACCGATCGGGTCGTGGTCGACGACGCGGCGCTGCGCGATCCGGCCGCGGCGCTCGAGACGCTGCACCACCACTGGTCGCAGCGCATGCCAGTGGTGGTCGAGCTGCGGTGTTCGGCCGACGAGCTCCGGGCACCCGAGACCGAGCCCGTGAGGCCGCCGTACGCGCTCTCGCCCCACTTCGAGTTCGGGCGCGAGCGCCTCTACTTCCTCGCCCGCGCCAACAACTACGACGACCGCGCCGGCCGCATGGTGTGGGGTCCGGCCCTCGAAGCCCAACGGCTCGGCGCCAAGGCTTCCGAAGTAGCCGACGTGCTCGTCGACGGCGACACGCCGGCCTGGTGCGACGGAGGTCCGCGCGCGGGCGCCACCCCGGTGCCCGGCGGTCACGTGCTCGTGCATCGCAACAGCCTCGAAC
>JALYLU010000325.1 GCA_030774075.1 Actinomycetota bacterium
ATCGTGCTGGCACAGGGACGAACGCCGGTCGCGCGACCGGTCGCGGTCGTCGATGTCGATCTCGAGATTGCGGAGCTGTGATGTGACGCGCTGCACCCCGCGACGATGACGAGGAGCGATGCAGCCACCACGGCAGTTCGTTTCACATGCCTTAGACACCGCATTCGACGCGGAGGTTCCACCCGCCCGGATTGCCCGCTCTGGAATGTTTATGCGAGCACCAGATATGGACGAGTGCGCGGTGTGATCTATTCCTGGGAATGGGGCGCGCGCACGCCCTGCCTCAGCTTCAAGCGAAGCACGAGCAGCGCCGCCAAGAATGCCCCCGCTTCGATCGCGGTGATGAGGTAGGCGCGGATCGCCAGCCCGAATAGGAGCACGAGGGCGTATCCCACGGTGAGCCTCCCGAAGACGCGACGTGCGGCGCTTGGTAGCCCTGCCCACCATTCGGCGATCGTCCTCGGCCTATTGTCCTTGTCGGCAACCGAACGCGGTGTTGCACCTCGAAGCCAACGGCCGAAGCTCGTCATGACAAGCAACCCGACGAAGGCGATCCCGATCGTCGCGTCGCCTGCGGAGTGCGCCCGTGGGCTGACGCCGATGCCGACTCCGAGCAGAGCCATTAGCGCGGATCGAGAGGCGAAGAACAGTCGGGAACGGAACGGCAACCGCCATGCGAGGCGCATGACTGCGCCCGCGATGTTGACGACCAGTACGCCCGCGCCGACGCTCAGCGGCCACGAGTTCATGTCGCCAATCACACCGCGCCCGTGGATGCGATCGTCACCGCCATGAGGAAATCATCGGCAGACGCGCACCCACGCATAATGCCCTGATGGTTCGATCCGGAGCGCATAGCGGCAGTTCGGGCGCACGGCTCTGTCGTGGCGCGAGGATGGGTCCCATGAGCGCGGGATGGCGCGAGGGTGCTGATGACGCGATCGCGGCGCAGGCGCGTTACTACGACCTGTACGCACCCGACTACGTCAACCCACTCGCGCCGTCCAATCGGCGTGCACCCGGCATCCTCGAGCCAACCGCCGCGCGCGACCTCATCGACGATCTCGCTCCGGAAGGCGACGTACTCGAGCTGGCGTGCGGTCCCGGTGGCTTCACCGCCGAGTTGGCGCGCCACGCCACAACGGTCACGGCGATCGACGCATCTCGGCAGATGTTGGCTCGTAATCGCATCGAGGTCGATCTCCCGAATGTGCGATACCTCCGCACGGACCTCTTCGACTGGCGTCCCGACGCGACCTACGACGTTGTCTTCTTCGGATTCTGGCTGTCGCACGTTCCGCCGATGAAGTTCGACGACTTCTGGCAACTCGTACGAACCTGCGTACGCCACGATGGTCGGGTTGCCTTCGTCGATGAGAGCGACCGCAGCATGGTCAACGACGACGTCCGCATCGTCGAAGGTGTGCCGCTCGCACGCCGCGCCTTGGCAGACGGCCGCGCCCTCGATGTAGTCAAGGTCTTCTGGAATCCGGACGACCTCAACGCCCGCCTATGCGCGCTCGGCTGGAGCTTCAGCATCCGACGCGTCCACGACATCTTCATGTACGGCGTCGGCACCTCGACGCGCGCGTGACACCGCTTGCGCACATATTGCGCGATACCGGTCTTCGTCTCGAGTGCCGATCAGTTATGGCGCGAGAGGTGGCGGCTTCAATAACCCGCGATGATCAGTGAAGCTGCGGTCGTCCGTCCTGCCGCGACGACTACCGGACGCCCGATGAGAGACGTGAAGCGCGTCCCCCCGACCGCGACTCCGGTGCCCGAGACGCGGTAGCTACCCGGAGGAACAGCGAGCGAATACCCCTTGAGACCTGATCGCGTCTGCCATTTGCGCCCGGACGATGCAGAGATCACGGTAACCGTTCCAACGATCGTCGCCACGGGCGGCGCCTGGCCTCGACGAAGTATGCCGCCGCCGATGAACTCGAAGAGACCGGCGATTCGGCCAATTGCCAACGTGGAAGTGACCGTGGTTGGAACGGTAGTCGCCGCGGGGACCTCGGTCGTCGAGCCCGCCTGAGATGCGTGATGCGATGAGCTACATCCCGCCGCCGCAACCACCACGACGACGATGACGATTGCAACGGCCTTCACGTGTGTCTTCGACGGCCACAGCCCACTTCCCACCCGAACAGATTGCCCGCTCGCGAGGACGCTTATGACCAGCCCCGGGGAGGTGGGGAGGGGATCATCGATCGATCCAACGACTTCTCATTGGCACCCTCATGACGACAGAGGCGTCACCCGCGGAGGCACCCAGATCAGCTGCGGATATGCGCTCGTCGTGAAGTCGGCCGCGAGCATGATTGGGTGGTGATCGAAGTCAGGCGGTTGAGCGCGGACGTGTCGGTGTTTGACGAGGTGTTTCGATGGCACTGGTTGGAGTGGGGTGTCTCCACTCCGAATGCCGATGAGCGCGTGTGGCGTACGCAGCTTGCGAGCCGATGCCATGACGAGGGGATCCCGTTCACGGTCATCGCCTCGCTCGACGGGGAGCCCGTTGGGTGTGTGTCGGTCTGCGAAGACGATCGAGATGCTCGCTATGGCGATCGTGGTCCGTGGCTCTCCGGCATGGTCGTGGTCGGACCAGCCCGCAACATGGGCGTCGGACGTGAGCTACTCAGCGCCGCCGCGGAAGGCGTACGGCAAGCGGCGGCTACCGAACTTTGGGTGTGGACAACAGAGGCTGGACCGTTCTACGAACGTTGCGGCTACGAATACGCGCATCGCAAGGAGAACCTGCGTGACCGGTCTGTCCTGTACGCCGCGCTCTGACGCCGATCGGTAGATAGGGCGCGCTCAGCCGACTTGCTCGGCGAGGGCCACGATGATCCCTTCCGGGCCACGTACGTACGCCATGAGCCACGCGTTCTCGTATTGACCGACACCGCCGATGAGGCCGTAGCCGTCGGCGGCAAGTCGATCGACCGCAGCTTGAAGGTCATCGACTTCGAATGCGACGCTGCGCAACCCGAGTTCGTTGGCCATTGCGGTCGGTGACCCTGGATCGTGGTCGGGTCGAACGAACCTCGATAGCTCTAACCCAGTGCCGCCACCAGGTGGGCGAAGCATGACGATCTCGGTGCGGGAGTCAGGGATGCCGCACACGGTGTCAAGGAACTCGCCTTCGACGAACGTCCTGCCCTCGACTTCGAGCCCGAGACCAATGAAGAACGCCGTAGCGAGATCGAGGTCGGCGACGGTGATGCCGACGTGATCGAACGCTCGGAGTTCACCCATCAAACTCGTCCTTCCCTCACCGGCGCACTTCATCCGAGCGTCGTCCACGCGCACATCAGATTGCCCGATCCTGCGCCGGCGCGTAGCACGCCGATCGGATCAGATCTGGCGCGGCGCAGAGGGCTTCATGGCGTCGTAGCAGCTCGGTCGTGCGCCGGACGTGCCTTGCCCTAACCAACTGCAGCGGCGGGGGTTCCGTGATCCGCGGTGAACCCGGTGAGTTCGCTGACCCATTTTGCTGCCTCGTGTGCGGACAGCGTCCCGTTCGTAACGACACCGCACGCGGGGGATGCGTCGAGGTCGACGCGCTGCGAGTCGCTCGCGAAGGTCAAGAAGAAATGGGGGCTGGATGCGGGTGGGCGCGGGCAATCCGGAAGAGGGCCGGTGAAAGTTGGCAACCGATTTGTCGCGTTTTCGAACGGCGCCGCCATCAATGGTTCGAGCGTTGCTGCGCCGAGGAGCCGTCGACCAGTGCTCTCGTACCGACACACCCGTACGTTCAGCGCGGCGATCGGCACCAGCTTCTTGTCGAGTCCCGTGGCGCCACCGTTCAGGGTTGTCACGGGAATCGTCGCCGGACAGGAGGCGAGGTTGGCGACATCGTGCGACACCGACACGGTGGTCGTCGTGGCAGCGGTCGTCGTCGGTCCCGATGCCTGCTTGCCGCCGCCGCCGGAGCAAGCACTCACACAGAACACGAGCGTCGAGAGGCACACACCGAGAGCACGCCTTCGGGCCGTCACCGCGCCAGTATGACCCGGCCAAGGGACCAGATTACGCAGACGCGCATATTGCCCGATCGATCCGGAGCGCATAGCGGCAGTTATGCGTTCCGAACAGCCCAAGCGTCGCGAGTCAGGGTCATCACGAGGTCGTCAGCGTTGCGATGACTATCGACGACAACGCCACTGGGCATCCGGGAAACTTCGATGAAGCCGACCGAGGAGTAGCAGCGCTGGGCGCGCTCGTTAAAGTCTAGGACCGTCAGACTCATCTCGCGCAGACGGAGAACATCGAAGGCGTGCGCGCACACAAGCTCGGTGACGACTCGACCGATGCCCCGGCCGAGCATCGATGGGTCGAAGAACCCGACCGCGTAGCGCACTGTTCCTGCATCTGCGTCGATCGTATGCAATCGAGCCGTGCCGACGAATCGACCGCCGACCTCCACGACCCACTCGATGACGCCACCGGCTCCGAGCCCCCTGAACCAACGTGTCGCTGTCGCAGATGACATTGGTCCGTCCAGCGGATTCTCAGCGCCGAACATCCGGGCTATGTCGGCGACAACACCCAACGACTGACGCGCATCACGATCCTCATCGACTGGCGGGCGCAGCCGAACGTCGCCAGCCCGCATCGACGGCCCAAACGCCACCCGCACAGATTGCCCGCTCGGTGACCCTTATGCCCAGCCCGGGGGAGCCGGGATGGGAAGCATCGGTCGACCCGACGACTTCACATTCGCACCCTCATGACGACAGAGGCGTCATCCGCCGGAGGCACCCATAGATGGCAGTCATGGCGCGTCGGGTCGAGGACCAAAGTGAGAGCGGGTCGCCTGACAGCTACTTCTCGTCGTAGGCGAACACGCCGAAACGACAGCGCGGGCACCTCGCGCCGGGTATGACGTGCCGACCCCAGATCCATTGCTGCACGGCGAGGTGTTCCCCGCCGAAGATTGTCTTGTGTTGCTTCGGCCGCTCCACCCAGCGGAACGGACCCTTTCCGGCGTTGAGGAATCCAGCTTCCATCTGGCCACCGCATCGGGGGCAGGTCTTCTCGGAGTCGGCGATCTCGGCCACACGAGAGTGTGGCACGCCGAAACTGTGATGTTCGACCCCGAGCTGGCCGCGCGAGCACAGAGCTGCAGAGATGGCGCACGACGGGGCTTAGTCGAGGCGTGTGGCGGTGAGAAAGCCGGCAGTGGAGCTGTCTGGTGTCGGGCGCCGGTACTCCTTTGCGAGAGTCGAACGGTTGCGGGTGCTGACCTTCCATTGGTGTCGGCGGAGCCAGTCCGCCGGGTTCTCTTTGAGTCCGCCTTTCCACATCGACGTGACCTCTTGCATGGCGGGTTTCGCAAGGGCTTGGGTAAGGGTCGCGTCATCGGCGAATTCGTCGTATTCGAACGACAGCTGGCTGCCTTCCGGCGACAGTTCGCCGATGAGAGACAGGAGACGAGCGGCATCGTCGGTCGACAGGTACGGGAGCAATCCTTCGGCCAACCACGCGGTGCGGGCGTTCGAAGCGAAGCCCGCGTCGATCAAGGGGACAGGCCAATCCTCGCGGAGATCAGCGCCGACGGTGATGCGCACACATCTCGGCTCGGCGCGTTGTTGCGCCAAGACCGCCTCTTTGAACTCGAGGACGACTGGGAGATCAACCTCGAAGAGGCGCACATCGGTCGGCCAGTGCAGCCGGAACGCCCGCGTGTCGAGACCGGCCGCGAGGATAACCACCTGTCGACATCCAGCACTGCAGGCCGTCGAGAGGTAGTCGTCGTAGAAGGGGGTACGTATAACGATGCCCGCGCTGAACGCTGCCTTCAGCGCCGCGATCGCAGGGTCGTCGGAGATCGACGCCATTTCAGGGAACAACGGCGGAGCGGCGGCGACGAACGCCGCCGCGTAAGGATCATCGAAGAGCCGATCGGGACGAACAGCTTCCTCAGCCCGCATCTCGGCTGCACCAAGAGCAGTCGCGCCCACACCACCGGCCGAGTCACCGGACTCCGACGTCACCCGCACAGAATGCTCGCTCGGGGACGCTTATGCCCAGCCCCGCGGAGGCGGGGAGGGGAGCATCGGTCGATCCAACGACTTTCCATTCGCACCCTCATGACGACCGAGGCGTAA
>JALYLU010000326.1 GCA_030774075.1 Actinomycetota bacterium
GATTCAGCTCGACGACCGGCGAGTCGGTGAGGCGGGCGAGCTCGCCGTAGAGCGCGGCGATCTGGGGCAAGTCGCGCGGCTCGTCGGCGTGCAGGGAGGCGATCGCCGCCTGCACGACGTAGGGGCCGCGTCCGCCGAGGGTGAGGGCTCGGTCGAGCGCCGTCCGCCCTTCGGCAATCTGCTCCGTGTCCCAGAGCGCGCGATCCTGGTCGGCGAGCAACACCAGGTCGCCGTCTCGAAACCGCGCCTCACGGCGGGAGTCGTGCAGCAGCATCATCGCCAGCAGACCGTGCGCCTCCGGCTCATCAGGCATCAGCGTGACGAGCGCGCGCCCGAGCCACAGCGCCTCCGCCGCCAGGTCGCCGCGGCCGCCGTAGCCCTCGTTGAAGATCAGGTAGACGACCGCGAGCACGGCGGCGAGCCGATCGGGCAACAGGTGATCAGGAGGCACCCGGAACGGAATGCCGGCGGCCTTGATCTTGCGCTTCGCCCGCACCAGCCGTTGCGCCATGGTCGACTCGGACACCAGGAAGGCGCGCGCGATCTCGTCGGTGGTGAGGCCACCCAGGGTCCGCAGGGTGAGCGCCACCCGCGCGTCGATGGCAAGCGCCGGATGACAGCAGGTGAAGACGAGCTCGAGGCGCTCGTCCGGAAACGTCGTCGCGTCCATCGTGTCCTCCGCTGCCTCCCGCGCCCGGAGCAGACCCTTTTTTGCCGCCAGCGTCTGGTCGCGGCGAACGCGATCGATGGCTCGGTTGCGCGCGGTCGTCACCAGCCAGGCGCGCGGGTTGCTGGGGTATCCATCGCGCGGCCAGCGCTCCGCGGCGATCGTGAAGGCCTCCTGCGCGGTCTCCTCGGCAAGGTCGAAGTCACCGAGGAGGCCGATCAGCGTGGCGACCACACGTCCCCACTCGTCGCGGAAGGTCTGCTCGAGGATCGCTACCACTCCATTATCGGACGCACTTCGATTGCGCCCCCGAGGCGGGCTGCCGGTATCCGCGCCGCGAGCTCGATCGCGGCGTCGAGGTCGTCCGCTTCGTAGACGAGGTAGCCGTTGAGCGCTTCCTTGGTCTCGACGAACGGGCCGTCGGTCGTGATCGTCTTGCCATCCTGCACCCGGACGGTTGTTGCCGTCTCGGGAGGCTGCAAGCCGTTGCCCGGAGTGACACCCGGCGTCTCGTTGATCGCTTTGTACGCGGCGTAGATCGCCTGTTGTTCGTCTTCCGAGAGCGTGGACCACGCCTCCGGGTCCAGCGGCGTCGGCGTTGTGCCCTGCTGGATCATCAGCATGTACTTCATCACTTCCTCCTCCTGGAATGGTCGCCCATAGGACGAAGGGGGAGCGAAGAAATCGACAGCTCCGCACCAGAGATCCACCGATCAGCTACATATTCTCGCCAAAAGCAAGGCGAGCACTGGTGGGCGCTCACCACGCGTTGCCGTACCGCTCGCGGTGCGTGTGCTCGGTGAACGGTGCGCGCCGTGGCGGTCCGAGCGGCCGGGCCGGATGGCCGATCGGTACCAGCGCGATCGGCCGGACATGCTCCGGTAGGCCGAGTATCGCTTGCATCTCGCTCCGGAAACCTGCAGTGATGGTCGTGAGCGCGCTGCCGAACCCGAGGGCCGTCGCCGTGAGCAGCAGGTTCTGGACGGCCGGGAAGATCGACGACGGGATGGTCGCCTCCAGGCCGCGCTGCACGTCGGCGCAGACGACGATGTTCACCGGCGCGCGGGCGACGCCGCCGGTGGCGCCGCGATCGACGTCGGCCAGCATCTCCGGCGTCAGCCGACCCTCCGAGAAGGCGCGGCCGCCCGCTTCCCACGCGCGCCGGGAGAGATCTCCGATCGCGGTGCGAGTCGCGTCGTCGCGCACGACCACGAACTCCCAGGGCTGCTTGTTCTCCGCGCTCGGGGCGAACGTCGCCGCAGTGAGCAGAAGCCCGATCGCGTCGTCGTCGACCCCTTCGGTCGAGAACGATCGGCACGCGCGCTGGCGCGTGACGACCCCGAAGAATTCGTCGTTCATCTGGCGTCGCTTGCTCCGACGCGGACGAACGAATTGACGTACATGATGCGCAAGCTCGGCCCCCATGCCCACCGCTTGAAGGCGTCCGTCTGCTCGTCTCCGATGCCTTGCATCACGAGCGGGGTCATCGCCTTGAACGCGGTCTCCGGATCGTCGGTGTCCATCTCGTAGAAGTGCATGAAGCGGGGGTCGCCGCCGCCGACGTGCTCGTAGGGAGTGATCATGCAGTACCCCGGAACCGCGGCCTCGGCGATGTGACGGATGTGCACGAAGTCGGCCCAGTCGCGCAGCTCCTGTGCTCGCGACGCATCCTTCGGCGAGATCAGCACGAGCGAGAGTCCGATGGTCGGTCGACCGGTGACGATGCCCTGGCCGGGTCGGGGGTAGTGCCGGAAGTGATGGCCGGCGACGCCGGGCGGCGTGTCGGGTGCGTGGAACGCGTCGTCGACCTCGTAGACGCCGAGGTGGTCGAACTCGGGCAGGACGGGCGGCAGATCGGCGCGGTTTCGCTTCACGTTGCGCCACCAGGTGGCGCGCTGCACGCCCGGACGGGCGAGCACGGCCGGAACGCGGTCGCGCGCGTACTCGTCGATCGCGCGATCGGTCATCTCGAGATACAGGCCGGGTGTGATGCGATCTTCCATGACGCGGACTCTACGGCGCCGGCATCGGGCGGCACAGGAGCTGGCTGGTCCCCATCGCGAGAAGCGCTCCGTCGCGCGACCAGACCCGTGCCTCGCACCCGACGACACCCGCGTTCGCGCTGGCCGACGAAGCCTGCGCATACAGCCAGGGTTCGGCGATCCGGGCGCGGTGGAACGTGCACGCGATGTCGATGCTCGGCGCGATGTATCCGCTCTCGAGGTGCAGATTCGAAACGGCGGGCCAGCCGAGGGTGTCGACGAGGATGAGCGACCGGCACGCGTCGACCCAGAGGTCGTCGAACGTCGATGTCGGCAGGTATCGGTACCAGCGCTCGAACGAAGGATACGCGGGTGTTCGCTCGAGCCACTCGTCGTGCGAGAGCCACGATTCGGATCGCTCGTCGAAGTTCGACCAGAACGGGTAGAACGGCTCCATACCCGCCTCCGCCATGCGCTGCGCGGTCGACGGTACCGACTCGGGTTCGAACGTCGCCGGACTGAGCGCGAGCTCGTGTTCGAGGCCGTCCATCGGGGCGCACGTCCATACGAGCGCTTCGAAGATCGGGTGTTGGCCCTGTCTCATCGAGACCCGCATCGACTCGGCCCGTTTGGTCAAGCGCAGCGTTGTCACGTCGAGGATCACCTCGTCGAAGGTCGCGACTCCGAGGAAATGGCCGGTGATGCTCACGGGCCGCCCGAACTGCGAGTGCTCGCCCGCGGCGCGCAACGCGATCGCCGCGACGTACCCGCCGTTCGGACCCCAGATCTCCCAATCGCGCGACAATCTCGCCGAGTAGCGGCCGACGCTACCCGTGATCTTGGTGTCGGTTGCGAGATCGCCCATCGGCTTCTACGGCGCGAGTTGGCACGCGTCGTCGAGACCGAGCACGTGTAGCGTGCGACCGAGCGCGAGCCACCCTCCGATACACACAGTGAGGTCGAGGATCTCAGCGTCGGTGAACGGCGCCGCGCGCAGGCGGGCGTAGAACGCGCCGTCGATGCTGTGGTGGTCGAGCGCGAACCGCTCGGCGTATTCGATCACCAGGCGCTCGCGCTCGGAGTAGCCATCGTGCGTTCGCCAGTCGAGGACGTGCGCGTAATCGTCCTCGGTCACCGCGCCTTCGGCTCCCGGCGTCGAGCGCCACTGCTGACAGATCACGCACCCGTTGATCTGCGCGATGCGCATGCGGGCGAGCTCCCGCTCGCGCACGGGCACGATGCTCTGGTCGTAGATCGCGTGGCTCAGCGCGCCGCTCCAAGGCCCATCTCGGGTCGGAGTGCCCACACCCGCACCTCGGGATCAGCCTTGCCTTCGGGAACGTCGATATGCGGCACTACTGCACTCCCAATAGCTCGCACGGGTTGTCGCACGCCATGCGTCGGATCTCGTCTTCGCTCAGGCCTTCTGCGTACAGGGCATCAGCGTAGGTCTGCAAGCCCGCGGCCGGATGCGGATTGATCTTCTGGCCGAAGTCGGTCCCGAGGGTCACGCGCGCCACGCCGACGGCGCGAACGGTCCCGACCATCTGGGCGACCGTCCTGGTCGCGAGCCCGCCGATGCACGTCATGGCGCACAGCTCGATCCAAGCGCCCAGATCGGCCAGCTCGCGGCATTGCGCAGGTGTGAGGTTCGGGCCCGCGAGATCTTCGGTCGCGTGCGTGACGAGCACCTTGCCGCGGCGTGCGAACTCCCGCACGACGGCATAGTGCTCCGCCGCGCTCACGTGACCGGTGGCCAGGATCGCGTCGTGCTGCTTCACCAGCGCGAGGACGTCGTGCGTCTCGGCCAGCAGTTGGTCGTCGTGGTCGGTCACCACGATGCCCGGACCGGGGATACCGAGCTGCGCGGCGACGCCGTTTTCGAAGTCCTGACGACTGCTCAGGGTGGGCAACCACACGATTCGCGCACCCAGATCGAGCGCGACCTCGACTGCGGCCGGGTTCACGCCGCCGATCTCGCGGTCACAACAGATGCCGCCGAACACCGAGATGGCGTCGCCGACCTCGCGCTGTACCGCCCACGCGAGCGATGGGGTAGGGGAGTCGTGCGACTTCAGGACGACTGCGCGGTGACCGGCCGCGGCGGCCTCGCTCGCGGCCTCGAACGCGTCGACCGAACGCTCGCGGTGCGGGTCGGGACCGAAATGACAGTGCAGATCGGCCGCGCCCGTGAGGTCAACGCTCATCACCGTGGAGCTTACGCGTAGTCTCTGACGGCGATGTCAGCTTCGCTCTCGCGATGGGACCTGTAGCGCGTGGATCTCTCGTTCGCACCCGACGAGCAAGCTTTCGCACTCGAAGTGCGGGCGTGGCTCGCCGAGAACGTCGAGATACCGCCGCGGTTCGAGAACATCGCGGAAGAGGTCGAGTTCGGCCGGCGCTGGCAGTCGCGGCTCGCGACGAATCGCTGGGTCGGCATCCACTGGCCGGCCGAGTACGGGGGACGCGGCGCGTCGTCCATCGAGGTTGCGATCTTCAACATGGAGTACGCCCGCTCGCGCGCGCTGCAGCCGATCAACCGGGTCGGCATCAACCTTGCGGGGCCGACGTTGCTGGCGCACGGCACCGACGACCAGAAGGCGCGGTGGCTGCCCGAGATCCTCACGGCCGGCGAGATCTGGTGTCAGCTCTTCTCGGAGCCCGACGCGGGCTCCGATCTCGCGTCACTGAAGACCCGGGCGCACCGCGTCGACGACGGCTGGCTGCTCTCGGGACAGAAGGTATGGACGTCGTATGCGCAGTTCGCCCGCTGGGGCATCTGCCTCGCGCGCACCGACGCCGACGTGCCGAAGCACAAGGGAATCTCGTATCTCGTCGTCGACATGTCGGCGCCCGGCATCGAGGTGCGGCCGCTTGTTCAGATCACCGGCGACGCCGAATTCAACGAGGTGTTCTTCGACGAGGTGTTCGTGCCGGACGACCAGCTCGTCGGCGCATTGCACAACGGCTGGGCGGTGGCAAACACGACGCTCGCGCACGAGCGCGGCACGGCCTTCCCGTTCAAGGAGCAGGTCGTGCACGAGGTGTATCTCGACGAGCTCTGGCAACTGGCCTCGCAGCGCCTCCTCCTCGGCGACGTGGAGATCGCCGACGCGCTCGCCCAGTCGTTTGTGGAGCTGCGCGTGCTGCGTTTGCACAACTGGCGCACGCTCTCGCGTCTGTCGAAGGGCATCGAGCCGGGCCCGGAGTCGAGCGTCACCAAGCTCGCGTGGACCGACATGACACAGGCGCTGTCCGCACGTGCGCTGGAAGTGGTCGGAGCCGCCGCCCCGTTGTGGTGGGCCGCGGCCGACAATCCCGGAGGCGGCTTCTGGCAACGTCAGTGGTTGTGGTCGAAAGCGGCCTCGATCGCCGGCGGCACCAGCGAGGTGCAACGCACGATCATCGGCGAACGGCTGCTCGGCCTGCCTCGAGACGACGGCGCAGCGACCGGAAGGGAGC
>JALYLU010000327.1:0-1277 GCA_030774075.1 Actinomycetota bacterium
ACACTCGTCGAGATGACGGAGCCCGACACGTGCTGTGGCTTCGGCGGCGTGTTCTCGTTCGCGTATCCGGAGGTGTCGACCCGCCTCGCGGATGCGAAGCTCGGACACGCGGCCGCCACCTCCGCGCGCTACGTCGTGAGCACCGACCTCGCGTGCCTGATGCACCTCGACGGGCGCCGGCGCAGGCTCGGCCCGGCGACCGCGCCGCAGCCGATCCACATCGCCGACCTGCTTGCATCCGGACTGCCGGCGGCGTCCGGATGACTGGTCACGGCATCACGACACCGGGTCGCGACTTCCACGAGCGGACCGCGACCGCGATCGCCGACCCGCTTCTGCAGCAGGCGTTGCACAACCTCGACGGCCGTCTGCGCACGGCGGGCGAATCCGCGGCTGCGCATCCCGAGTGGAAAGATCGCGCGGCGGCGATCCGACGGGAGACACTCGTCGATCTCGACGGCTGGCTCGACCGCCTCGAACGCTCGCTCACCGCCCGGGACGTCCACGTGCACCGGGCGGCGACACCCGACGACGCGCGGCGCGTCATCTTGGAGCTGGCGCGTGCGCGCGGGGCGCGCACGGTGGTGAAGAGCAAGTCCATGGCGACCGAGGAGATCGACCTCGGCCACGCATTGGAGCAGGCCGGGCTGACGAGTATCGAGACCGACCTCGGCGAATACATCGTGCAGCTCGCAGGTGAGCGGCCGTCGCACATGATCGTGCCCGCCATCCACAAGACGCTCCCACAGATCCGCGATGTCCTGGCGCGGGAGGCGCGCACCGACCTGGCCGTCGACCGCGAGGTTCTCACCGCGTGGGCGCGCGAACGACTCCGCGGCGAGTTCCTGCGCGCCGACATCGGGATCACCGGCGTGAACTTCGCGGCGGCCGATACCGGAACGCTCGTCCTCGTCACGAACGAAGGCAACGGCCGCTTCTGCACGACAGTGCCCCGCGTGCACGTCGTCGTGATGCCGGTGGAGAAGGTGATCCCGCGCCTCGCCGATGTCGGAGTGCTGCTCCCGTTGCTCACCACCCATGCGACCGGGCAGGCGCTGTCGAACTACGTGACGATGATCAGCGGTCCCCGACGGGCAGGTGAGCTCGACGGACCCGACGAGCTGCACGTGGTGTTCCTCGACAACCGGCGAGGCACGCTGCTCGGGACGAGGTACGAAGAGATGCTCGCGTGCATTCGCTGCGGTGCGTGCTTGAACGTCTGCCCCGTCTACCGCAACGTGAGCGGACACGCCTACGACGCGGTCTACTCGGGTCCG
>JALYLU010000327.1:1287-6096 GCA_030774075.1 Actinomycetota bacterium
CTCTCGGGTGGTGCCGAGGGCGCGGACCTACCGTACGGCTCGACGCTGTGTCACGCGTGCAGCGACGCGTGTCCGGTGAAGATCCCGCTCGGCGACATGATCCTCGCCCTGCGGGCCGACACGCCCGACTGGAGCGGTCCGTCGGCGCGCCGTCGCCGTCGGATGTTCTGGACGATCTGGGCGCGCGCCTGGTCGACACCGCGCGGGTATCGCCTGACGACGGCTCTCGGCCGCATGTCGCGCGGTCGTGTTCCGGGCCTGCGCGCGTGGACGTCGACCCGGGAGCTACCGCGACCGGCGCGCGCGCCCTTCCGAGAGCGTTGGGCGAAGGTGCACCCGTGATCGACGCGCTGATCGCGGGACTGCGCGCCAACTCGTGCACGGTACTGGGTCCGATGAGCACCGACGACGCGCGCGCCGCGATCGTCGCGCGCGCGTCGGGTCTCGTCGCGTGCAACGAGGACGTTCCGGTGCCGGGGATCGTCGACGCCTTGCTCCGCCGTGGGCTCGAGGTCCTCACTCCGGGCGACCCGCATTGGACGGAGCGATTGGCCGACGCCGCGGTCGGAATCACCGGGGCACGGCTCGCGGTCGCGCAACCGCCCGCGATCGCGCTCGCGGCCGCGCCCGGCTCTCCACGCGCGACGAGCCTGGTACCCCCCGAGCACGTCTGCGTCCTGCGAGTCTCGGACGTCGTCGCGGCATTCGAGGACGCGATGGAAGGGATCGCAGCCGGCGAGCTGCCGAGCGCGCTCTCGTGGATCGGCGGCCCGAGCCGTACCGCCGACCTCGAGATGATCACCACGCTCGGGGTGCACGGTCCGCGCGCCGTCGAGGTCGTGCTGGTCTCATGACGGGTAAGGTCCGGCGTCATGGAGATCGTCGCGGCCCTCTTCGTCGAAGCCATCGACTTCCGCCAGGTCGCCGGCCCGGCGACCCGGATCGACATCACCGGCGCCTTCTTCTCGACGGCCGTGCCGTCGTACCCGGCGCAGCTGACGCCGCATCTCGTCGTTCTCGTGCGCGCCGCGGCAGGCACCGACGGGAACGGCACGCTCGAGACCGTGTTCGTGCGCGACAGCGGCGAGGAGATCGGGCGGAACCGGCAGAGCTTCGTCGTGGAGCCGGGCAAGTTCGGCTACCGACTGGTGAAGGGTGAGCTCGAGTTCCCCGAGCCCGGGACCGTGGAGGCACGGTGCACGATCGTGGAGAGCGGATCCGCCGTCACGGTTCCGCTGACGGCCCTGCCGCCGACCTGATCGCGCTCAACCCGATGCCTCCCCGCGTCGACGGTCCGGGACAATGGATCTCGTGAACCGGTACGCATCCGCGCTTTCGCGGCATCCCACCCCGGTCGAGGCGGTCGGCGAGGTCGCCGGCGAGATCCTCGAGCGATTCGACGGCGCCCGCCCTGACCTGCTCGTTTGCTTTGCCTCGCCCCATCACGTGGGTGCGTTCGAGGACGTGATGGGCGGTTTGCGCAAGGTCCTCGAGCCGGAAGCGGCGATCGGTTGCACCATGGTCGGGGTCGCGGGCGGCGGGATCGAGGTCGAGGACGGCCCCGGACTCTCCGTCCTGGCCGCAACGTTCGGCGCCGGCCGGGTCGACGCGATCTCGCTCGAGACGCGCGAGACCGGCGACGGTTACGAGATCCTCGGTTGGCCCGATTGGGTCCCGGCCCGGGGCACGATGCTCATGGTCGGCGAGCCCTACTCGTTCCCGGTCGGAGACTTCCTCAACGTGTGCAACGCGCGCGTCCCCGGCCTCACGGTGATGGGTGGCATGGCGTCGGCGGCGACGCGAGCGGGTGCGAACCGCCTCGCGCTCGACGAGCGCGTGCTCAGCCACGGCGCGGTGGCGCTGGTGTGCTCGGAGGACGTCCCGGTGCGCGCGGTCGTGTCGCAGGGATGCCGGCCGATCGGTATGCCGCTCACCGTCACGAGTGCGGAACGCAATCTCGTCTTCGAGCTCGCGGGCCAGCCGGCGATGGCGCGTTTGCAAGAGCTCGTACAGGCGGCGACGGAGGCGGAACGCGACCTGATGCGCAATGGCCTGCACCTCGGTGTCGTGGTCGACGAGCACAAGCTCGATTTTTCGCGCGGCGACTTCCTCGTGCGCAACGTGCTCGGCGCCGACCGGCGCAACGGCGCGATCGCGATCGGCGACCGGGTCGATGTCGGCACGACCGTGCAGTTCCAGGTGCGCGACGCCGAGGCTGCCGACGAGGACCTGCGCGCGCTGCTGGCCGGCGCCCAGGGCGACGCCGCGCTGTTGTTCACGTGCAATGGCCGGGGACGGCATCTGTTCGCGGAGCCGAATCACGACGCGGGCGTCGTCGACGAGTTGCTCGGCGCCAAGCCGCTCGCGGGTGCGTTCTGCGCGGGTGAGATCGGACCTATTGGTGGCCGCAACTTCCTGCACAGCTTCACCGCCAGCGTGGCCGTCTTCGAGCGCTGACTGCCGTCCCGTTCCGTCCGGAGCATGACTCCGGAGGAGTGGATGGGTACACGTAGGCTGCGGGGTCGCAGAAAGGGGCCGAGGTGGCTGACGAGCTCGAGCAGCGCGGGATCAACGTGATCCGCGGCCTGGCGATGGACGCGGTGCAGAAGGCGAACTCGGGGCATCCCGGCACGCCGATGGCGCTGGCGCCCCTGGCGCACGTCCTGTGGACCCGGATCATGAAATACGACGCCTCGGCGCCGGACTGGCCCGACCGTGATCGGTTCGTACTGTCGGCCGGGCACGCGTCGATGCTGCTCTACTCGATGCTGTACCTCACCGGGTACGGCCTCGAGCTGGACGACCTCCGCCAGTTCCGCCAATGGGGCTCGCGCACCCCGGGTCACCCGGAGTATCGCCACACCAACGGTGTCGAGGTCACGACCGGTCCACTCGGGCAGGGGTTCGCGAACGCGGTCGGGTTCGCGATCGACGAGAAGCACCTGCGTGAGCGATTCGGCGCCGACATTTGCGACCACCGCATCTTCGGGATCTGCAGCGACGGCGACTTCATGGAGGGCATCAGCCACGAAGGGGCATCGCTCGCGGGACACCTCCGGCTCGGGCGCATGGTGTTCGTCTACGACGACAACCACATCACGATCGACGGCCCGACGGAGCTCGCGTACAGCGACGACGTGCCGAAGCGGTTCGAGGCGTACGGCTGGCACGTCGTGCGGCTCGGCGAGGTCGCGAACGATCTCGACGCGATCGAGGCGGGCGCGCGCGCCGGCGTCGAGGAGCAGACCCGGCCCACGCTGGTCGTGTTGCGTTCGCACATCGGCTATCCGTCGCCGAAAGCGCAGGACACCGCCGCCGCGCACGGCAATCCGCTCGGCGCCGACGAGGTCGCAAAGGTGAAGGAGATCCTCGGCCTTCCGCCCGTTGACTTCTTCGCGCCCGACGACGTGCTCCTCTGGTACCGGGAGGCAGGACGACGCGGTGCGGCGATTCGCGAGGCCTGGGCCGCGCAGCCGAAGCCGGACGAGTACGACGCGTGCCTGTCGGGTTCGGGACTACACGGCTGGGAGCAGAAGCTCCCGACGTGGCAGGTCGGCGCATCGCTCGCGACGCGCACCGCGATCGAGGAGGTGCTCACTGCCGTCGTCGACGTCGTGCCCGGCCTGTTCACCGCGTCGGGCGACCTCACCGGCAACACGGGTATGCAGGTCAAGAGCCTTCGCACGTTCACGCCCGAAGACGCGACGGGGCGCCTGATCCATTTCGGCATCCGCGAGCACGCGATGGGCGCCGCGGCGAACGGCATGGCTGTCTCCGGGCTCGTGCCGTGCGTCGGCACGTTCTTCGTGTTCAGCGACTACATGCGGCCGGCGGTCCGGCTCGCCGCGATCATGCAGGCCAAGGTCTGTTTCGTGTGGACGCACGATTCCGTCGGTGTCGGTGAGGACGGCCCGACCCACCAGCCGGTCGAGCAGCTCGCGTCGCTGCGCGCCATGCCGGGGCTGCGGTTGATCCGTCCGGCGGACGCGAACGAGGTGGCGGCCGCGTGGAAGGTGCACCTCGACGGCGACGGTCCGACCGCCCTGCTGCTCACCCGGCAAAAGGTCCCGGTGCTCGACGGCACCGCCGAGCGCGCGCCCGCCGGCGTGCCCGCGGGCGCATACGTCCTCGCGCCGGAGGGCGCGGCTCGGCCCGACGTCGTGCTGATCAGCACCGGCTCCGAGGTGCAGGTGTGCATCGCCGCGCGCGAACAGCTCGCGACGCGTGGCATCGCGGCGCGTGTGGTCTCGATGCCGTCGTGGTACCTCTTCGAGCAACAGCCCGACGACTATCGAGCCGACGTGCTGCCGTCCGGCGTGCCAACCCTCGCGGTCGAAGCCGGCGTGCGGTTCGGGTGGGAGCGCTACGCCGACGATGTCGTGAGCATCGATCGCTTCGGCGCCTCGGCGCCGGGCGAGATCGTGATGCGGGAGCTCGGGATCACTCCCGAGCACGCGGTCGAGCGCGCCCTCGCGTTGCTCGGCGCGGTCGGAGCAGGAGGGAGTTGAACATGACGAGCGCGATTCCCCGTTTGATCGAATTCGGGCAGAGCCCCTGGTACGACAATCTGACGCGCGCCCTTGCGACCGGCGGGTTGCAAACGCTGATCGACACGCACGGGATCCGCGGCGTGACGTCGAACCCGACCATCTTCGAGAAGGCGATGGCGGGCGGCGACGACTACGACGCGCAGCTGCGAGCGGTGACGAGCGCAGGCGCCTCGACCGACGACGCCTATTGGGATCTCGTCACCACCGACATCGAGCACGCGGCCGACGTGCTGCGCCCCGTCTACGACCGCCTCGAGGC
>JALYLU010000328.1 GCA_030774075.1 Actinomycetota bacterium
ACCAGGCAGTCCGGATCAAGCGACGCGAAGTTCGGGCGCGCGAATTGTGCTGCAAACGCGAGGCACGCGCTGGCGTCCATCGCTGACTTGTCCCTCCAGAAGTCGTTAGGCAATCAGCTGCGCTTGCCGGCGATCAACCGGTAAAGCAGCAGGAGCAGCATCGCGCCGATGACCGAGGCAATAAAACCGGCCGGCTCTCCCGGTTGATACCAATGCAGCATCCGGCCGAGGTAGCCGGCGACGAACGCGCCCGCGATGCCGATCGCGAGATCGGTTTCGCCGGCCGCGACCGCCCAGGAGACACCCGCGCGAATGTTGTCGAGGTCGACCTCGACGCGCTGCGCCCATTCGACCTCGGCGCTCGACGCCAGGCCCCGGCCGGCGTCGCGGACGAACGCGGCGAAGTAACGGGCGTGTCGCTCGCGTGCAGCATCCGCGGCACCCGAGGCCATGAGTTGTTCCTCGGCGTACTGGCGGATCGTCTCCAACTGCCGATACCGCGTCCCGATGGGTGAGTGTTCGGCATCGACCAAGGACTTGTCGATCAAGCTCGCGAGCGCGTCGATCACCTCGATGTCATCAACCTCGTCGCCTGAGCACAACGCTTGCGCCGCGTCGAGTGTGCATCCGCCCGCGAAGATGCTCAGGCGGTCGAGCACCGCACGGTCGCGCTCCGACAACAGCTCGTACGACCAATCGATCGCCGCTCGGAGTGTTTGATGACGCTCGACCGCGCCCCGGCCTCCGGTCAGCAACCGGAAGCGCTGATCGAGCCGCTCGGCCAGTTCCGCCGCGCTGAACATCCGTATCCGCGCCGCCGCGAGCTCGATCGCGAGCGGGATCCCGTCGAGACGCCGGCACAGATGCTCGACCCGGTCGACGTCGGCGTCGGCGAGCACGAACGAGGAGTCGGCGGCCGCCGCTCGTTCCGTGAACAGCCGCACCGAAGTCTCCGGGTCGAGCGAACGCAACGCGACCACGTGCTCGCCCGGTACCCCCAACGGCTCGCGCGACGTTGCCAGCACCGCCAACTTCGGTGCGGCACGCACCAGCACACCCGCCAAGCGACTCGCCTCGCCCAACAGATGTTCGCAGTTGTCCAAAACAACGAGCACCGCACTCGACTTGACCGCGTCGAGCAACGACTGCTCGAGGGTGTCACCCTGCGTCGTTCCCGATGCCGGCTTGACGCCGAACGCCGCGGCGATGGCGTCAACGACCCGCCCCGCCTCGCCGAGCGGTGCGAGCTCCACGAACCATATACCGTCGGCGTACTCGTCGAGCGCGTCGGCGGCGACCTGCAGCGCCAGCCGGGTCTTGCCCACGCCGCCGACACCGGTGAGCGTGACCACGCGATGCTCGTGCACCAGCTCACCGACGACCTTCACGTCCTCGTCGCGGCCGACGAAGCTCGTCAACTGCACAGGAAGATTCGTGCGCAACACATCTAGGGAACGCAACGGTGCAAACTCCGACGCCAGGCCGGACACGCAGAGCTGAAAGACTCGCTCCGGACTCGACAGATCCCGCAGGCGGTGCTCACCGAGATCGACAAGCGTGACGTCATCCCGCAACGAGTCGCGAATCAGCTGTTCAGTCGCATGCGACATCAAAACCTGTCCGCCATGACCGAGCGCCATCAACCGCGCCGCCCGGTTGACCGCCGGACCGAAATAGTCGCCATCGCGCTCCACCGCCTCGCCCGTATGGATGCCCATCCGCACCGGCGACAACCGTTCGTCGTGCAACGCGCGCTGTGCCTCTGCGGCTGCCGCCGACGCGTCGGCAACCCGATGAAATGCGACCGCGAAGCCATCACCGCCCGTCGCGAACACGACCCCGTCGTGCCCATCGATCACCGCGCGCAGCAGCTCGTCATGGCGAGCGACGACGTCTTGCATCCCGTCCGGGTCCGATTCCCAACCGCGGGTCGAACCCTCGATGTCAGTGAACAGGAACGTCACTGTTCCGGACGGTCGCGGCGGCACGAGCCCGACGCTACGACGCCCCACAAACCGCCGCCATGACGCAACTGGGCCTCTTGACGCGTGTCGCGGGTCCGTGAAGGATCGGCCCCACAGGTGGAGACAAGGGGATGGCCATGACCTTTAGTGAGGAACGTCTCGGCGAATTCATGGGGATGATGGCCGGCTACATGACCGGAGGTGCGCTGTGCTTCTCGGTCTTGGTCGGCGACGAGCTCGGCCTATACCGAGCGATGGCGGGCGCGGGCTCGCTGTCAGCCGACGATGTCGCCAAACGGAGCGACTGCAACGCACGGCTCGTGCGCGAATGGCTCGACGGGCAAGTCGCCGGCGGCCTCGTCGGCTACGAGCCCGCGAGTGATTCCTACGAGCTGTCGGAGGAAGCGGCGATGGCGCTCGCGGACGACTCGTCACCGGCATTCGTCGCCCGCGGCATGAACGCGTTCGCTTCCCTGTTCATGGACATCGACAAGATCAAGGGCGCATACCAGGGCGACGGCGGGTTGAGCTGGGGCGCCCACCATCGGTGCCTGTTCAGCGGAACGGAGTGGTTCTTCCGCACGGGTTACCGCGCCAGCCTCGCGACGCAGTGGATACCGGCACTCGACGGCGTCGACGACAAATTGCGCAAGGGCGCGAAAGTTGCCGACGTCGGATGCGGACACGGCGCATCGGTCGTCGTGATGGCCGAGGCGTACCCGAAGTCGAAGTTCTGGGGCTTCGACTTCCACGGGCCGTCGATCAAGACATCGAAGGCGCGCGCGTCCGAAGCCGGCGTCGCGAAGCAGACCCGCTTCAAGGTCGCGACCGCCAAGGACTACGAAGGCACGTTCGACCTCATCTGCTTCTTCGATTGCCTGCACGACATGGGCGACCCACTCGGGATCGCGCGATACGCGCGTGAACATCTCGACGATGACGGCACCGTGCTCCTCGTCGAGCCGTTCGCGCTCGAGAACCGCGTCCAGAACCTCAGTGAGAACCCGATGGCCGCGCTGCTCTACACCGCATCGTCGGCGATCTGCACCCCCAACTCACTCTCGCAAGAAGTCGGTCTCGGCCTCGGCGCCCAAGCCGGGCCCGGCAAGCTGCGTGAGGTCATGAGCGACGCCGGGTTCTCACGCTTCCGGGTCGCCGCCGAGACACCCCTGAACCTGATCATCGAAGCCCGGCCCTAACCGGCCGACAACACAACTTCGAGCAGCCGGTCGGCCCGTCGCTCGACCTGGCTGCAGTGATGGAGCGCGGCTATCTGGCGGGCGCGTTCGAGGTGCTGCTGGGCGCCCTCATTCGATGCCGGTGCCGGATCTTCGAGCAACATCTGACCCCATTCGAGCTCGGTGCGAGCCGCATGGAACGGTGCCTGCATCCTCTCGTGCATGGCAGCTGCGTCGCGGAAGTGATGCTCGGCCGCCTCGTAGGAACCGGCGACGGCCGCGAGCAGGCCGAGATAGTGGGCTGCGGCTCCGCGCAGGACGCCGGTCGATCCCGCAAAGAGACCGTCGGACGGCAACAGCTCTTCGTACGCGGCCGCGCACGCTGCTCGTCTTCCGCGGCGCGCCGCCATTTCGGCGAGCACAGTCAGCGAGATCAGCCAGGTTTGGTCACGCGGTAGCTCGCGGATCATTCGCGTGAGGTCGTCATTCGCCGACGCGGCATCGGGCGTCACGAAGATTCCGCTCTCCCCAGGCGTCGCCACGCTGAGTATCGAGAGGTTCGGGTCCTTCGCTGCGGCTTCGGCCAGGAGATCACGCATCTCCGCGCGGCGCCCCTGGTGCCATCGCACTCCGTCCATCCCTGCGGCAAAGAGCGTGAAGGCACCGGGCTGTTCCGTCTCCCTACCGATGGCGTACGCCTCCTCGACGAGGCGCTCGCTGCGAACGTCGTCGCCTGCGAGGAGCGCCCGATCGGCCTGGCAGTATGTCGCGATCCATCGGAAGTCGGGGCGTTCGACCTCTTTTGCCAATGTCACGAGGTGCGCCAGGTTCCGGTCGATCTCGTCGAGCTCGCCCAACCACGTCGCGGATTGCAGGCCGCCGAATGCCGCTCCGAAGACGAGGACGGGATCGCCCAGCTCCTCCACCATCGCCATCGCTTCGATCGCGCCGGCTCGGCGCTCGGCGATTCCTTCCGGAGTCGGAAACTGGCCGCCACCACCGTGGATCCAGACGTTGACGAGCGTCGAAGCATCACCCAAGCGGCGAGCGATGCCCCGAGCCTCGTCACTCAAGGCTCCGGAGCGTTCGACGTCTGAAAACGAGAGCTCCAACGACAAGCACGACAGCAACTTGGCGCGCGCGGGAGTGTCTGCGTTGCCGGCGACTGCCAGCGCGGACTCCAGTATTCGTACGCGATCAGGATCGTCGATGCTCATGTACCCGCGCTGGTAGTCGGTCAGCGCGGCGCGAACGAGGCGGCCGGTGTCACCCCGCCGTTCCGCGATCGCGGCCGCCTCGACGACCGTGCGCCGGAACTCGGGATCGCCGGCGTCGCACTGGGCTCGCGCCAGGAGGAGCAAAAGCTCGCATTGTTGCTCGTCGACGCCGTCGGAGCGCGGCAGGAACTCGATGGCGTTGGTGTAGTGGCGCGCCGCCTCCTGCGGAGCCAGCGCCGCGCTCGCCTTCGCGCCGGCCTCGCAGGAGTAGTGGATGGCGCGCGACAGCCCGTGCTCGGTGTCCGACGCGGCCCAGTGCCGTGCCGCCTCGGCAGCGCGGATGCCGGCGACCTCCAGCCGCTCGAGAGACTCGGCGACCATCAAGTGAGTTCGGGCCCGGCGTGTGGGCGACAGCTCGGCGTACAAGTTGTGCTGCACCAACGCGTGGGCAAATCGGAACCGGGCGGCAGACAGCGATTCGACGAGCCCGGCGGCTTCGGCCCGTTCCAGCACGCCGAGGAGCTCTTCGTCGTCGAGCCCGACTCCAGCAGACAGTACGGCGAAGTCGAACTCACGACCGACAACGGACGCGTGCGACAAGACCGGCTGCGCCGACGGTCCCAAGCGGGCTAGTCGCTGCGCGATCAGCGCGCGGACGCTCGTCGGAAGCGAGACTTCACCCGCTTCGAAGCGCGCCGTCCACGCAGTGTCGGGCTCGCGGCCGACTGCTCCGATCTCGGCCAGGTGGCGAAGCAGTTCCGACGCGAAGAACGGGTTCCCGCTCGTCTCGCCATTCAGTGCGCGCGCCGTCGCGACGTCATCGTCATCGATGTCACGTCCGACCGCCATCTCCAACAGCCCGACAATCTCGTCGTCGTCGAGCCCGACCAGATCGACGTTCTCCACGCCTGTCAGCCGGCACAACAACGCGAGCGCCTCTCCGAATTGGCTCTCCCCACCCAGGTCGGTGTCGCGGTAGGTGCCGATTACGAGGAGTCGCTCCTGTTCACTATTTCTCACGACGTGTTGGAGAAGGACCAGTGAGGGCTTGTCGGCCCAGTGCAGGTCGTCGAGCACGATCACCACCGGCGCCTGTTTCGCGAGCGAAGCGATCAGCGCGACGACGCCGGAGTAGAAGAGGTATCGCTCCGTCTCGGGGTCGCTCATCGGCACCGCGGGAAGGTCGGTCACGCGTTCGTGTACCTGCGGCAGCACTCTCGCGACGTCGGCCAGACGTCGCCGGTTGATCCCTTCGAGCAGCTCGACCGGCGCGTGCTCGATGAGGTGGTTCAGCGCCTCGATCCACGGTCGGTACGGAGCGGCGAGATCCTCCTCACAACCGCCGTAGAGAACGACGGCTCCTTCGTTGTGAGCCGAACGGGAAATCTCGTTGGCCAACCGCGTCTTCCCGATGCCGGCCTCGCCCGCGAGCAGCACCACTCTGCGGCGACTGTTTCGGCATTCGTCCCAGCTGGTTTCGAGCACCGCGCGTTGGCGATGCCGGCCGACGAAACCGAAAAGGTGGTCACCGGACAAGCGGCCGGGGAGAGGCAGCGGCGAGATGCTCTCGAGCGGTTCCCACCGCAATTCATGAGCGTCGAGCGGTTCGTCGAGGCCCTTGAGGTCGAATGACCCGACGCTGACGAACCAATGGTTTCCCCGGCCCCGAGCCATGGCCTTGACGAGGTCGGCGACGAGGATCTGTCTTCCGGAGGCGGTCGAGCAGAGC
>JALYLU010000329.1 GCA_030774075.1 Actinomycetota bacterium
CGAGATGTTCGCAGCGCGTCGTATCGACCGTTCAACGACGACGAGGCCGGCCGATGTCGCCGTGTCGGCGCCGGACCTCTTGCTCGGCGGCCTCCACTGCGTCTTCCTCCGGCTTGCTTCCGGTTTTCGCTTCGAGTTCGGCGTTGGCCTCGGAGGGTCGGTCGCCCGCCGCGTCAGCTACAGGTCGGGTCAGCTTTCCCTTCAATCGGATCCACAGCTTGCCGGTCTTGCGCATGGTTCCTCTCCCTTTACTTCACGCAGCCGTAGGATCCGCGGGCCGTCGCGAGTAGCCGTCTCCTGCCGCAAGGTCCGAAGGACTACAACCGACTGATCGCGCGCCCGGCGTCGCTCGGCTCGTTCGGCCGGGATGAACGAGCAACTCGGTACTCGTCCAGGCGAAGGCGTTCCCGCGAGATGGCGTCGTACCAGCCGATTCTACGCTGCGATTTCCCGCACCGCCACGTCGACTTCGTCATCGCGGTACGCGGGGGACACCGCGTGTGGGTGCCGGCACTGTTGCGTTGGACGCAAATGGGACACGAAGCCGGCTCGCCGCGAGGCTCTCCGGGTAGGCAAATGCACCACCGGGGCCTATTCCGCGCTGAACAAATCGCCCGTCTGGCGTCGCGCCTGCGGGCCGGAACGTCCCTGGGTGCCGTAATGCAACAGTGCCCTCGTAAACAGGTCGGTTCCACGGAACCTCCGCGAAAGTGTGAGCGAGATCGCAGACCGGCCGGTCTCGATAGCCCACACCCGAACGCGGTCAAGCAACGCGCGACCAACGCCCAAGCCTTGATGATCGGGCCGGACGCTCATCTGCCGTGGGCGCTGCCATCGACTTCGTCAACAACGACATAACCCACCGGCTGATCCGCGGCGCCGACAGCGACCCATGGCCGCGTAGTCCGCTAGTTCATCGACCGAAGCTGGCTCATCATCCGCTACACCATCCAAGTGAATCGCCCTGGGTTTGATGGAGGCTCGGGCTATTGGATTCCAACCCGCTCGCTGGTGGTCGCGAGCAAAGCGTAGTGAGTCGTTTCGAACTCGACCGGGGGGACGTCACCGAGGTAGCCGTGCAGGCGTTCGGTGTTGTGCCAGTGCACCCAGCCAAGCGTCGCGAGTTCGACATCGGCGACGGCCTTCCACGGCCCTTGACCCGGACCGCGGATGAGCTCGGTCTTGTAGAGACCGTTCACCGTTTCCGCGAGCGCGTTGTCATACGAGTCACCGACCGTGCCGATCGACGGGACCGCGCCGAGCTCGGCGAGTCGTTCGCCGTAGCGGATGCTGGTGAATTGCGTGCCCTGGTCCGAGTGAATCACCGTTCCGCTCGATGGTGCGCGTTGCTCGATGGCCATGCCCAGCGCGTTCGTCACCAACGACGCGGTCTGCGACGCGTCGATGGCCCAACCCACGTCCCGACGTGAGAACGTGTCCAAGACGACCGCGCAATAGACCTTGCCTTCACGGGTGGGGTGTTCGGTGATGTCGGTCACCCAGAGCTGATCGCGCTCCTCCCGTGCGAACTGGCGGTCGACGAGATCGCCGGCAGTCGCGAAGTTGGGTGTCCGCCGATAGCGGGGACGGCCCGTGACGCCCTGCAGCTGCGCGCGTCGCATCAACAACGCGACGGCTTCATGACCAACCTTGATCCCGTGACCCAACGTCAGCTCGGCGTGCACGCGTCGAGCGCCATACACGCCACGGAATTCGGCATGGACCTGACGGATGACATCAGTGAGCCACGCGTGGCGAACCGCTCGTTGCGAGAGCGGCCGATCTCTCTGTGCGTGGAAGCCGGACTCAGACACGCCCAACACTCGACAGGCGACCTGGATCGGTAGTCCTTCTGCGGCCATCACCGTGATCGCCGCGAATCGCCTTTTGGGTCAGGACGCTCCTTCAACAACTCCGTCGCGCGTCGATGCACTGCCAGCTCGGTCTCGAGTTCACGGATGCGCTTACGGGCAGCGACCAACTCCGCGTGTTCACCCGTTGTCAGACCGGCGTCAAGCCCTCGGTCGATCCTGTCTTGGCGACGCCACGAATAGATCGTCTGCTCGCTGATACCGAGATCCGCCGCCACGTCCGCGATCTTGCGACCTGACGCAATCAGCTCCAGAACGCGACGACGGAACTCCGCCGGATAGCCCTGCCTTGCCATGCTGTCCTCCCCAGGAAAACAGCATCAGAGTCCAGCAATCCGACTCCACGAAACCCGGGGCAGACCAGTGGCGTCGACGACGCTCCGATCAGTTGACCGACAGCGGCGGCGTGATCCCGACGTCGTAGACGAGCGTATCGTCGGCGAGGCGCACGCCTTCGGTGGGCATGTGGGGAGTGAGGCGGCCGTCGTGCATGAGGTGAACCACCTCGATGCCTCGCACCAACACGAGATGGTCGGCGAGCAGGCGTCGATGACAACGCCACCACACCGACTCGCTGCACATCACGGCCGTCGGCTCGCTCCTTGCGAGCGTCAAGAGCTGTTCGACGCCTGCCAAGAAGGCGGGCGTTTCCATGTAGTCGGCGTAGGCTCGGAACGCGTCGTGGCGTAGGGCAACGTGCTTGGAGCCGGCCACCGGTCGACGCCGACCGCCGAGTTCGCGCATCCAGGCATAGCCGATTCCCGCGTCCGGCACCCACCGCTCCATCTCTTCTCGGGCGAACTGCGGATTGTGGCGGCTGCCCGGAAAGGACCGCACGTCAACCAGACAAGCGACATGCGCACCGTCGAGCAGCGAAACGAACTTCTCGGCGGGGAGCGTGCCGTGCCCAACGGTGTGCAGCATCGTCATCGTGCCCTGCCGCGCGGTCCGACAATCATGAAACCAGCGTATGACGCCAAGCAGCACTCTCGGAAAGACGAAGGCCGACTCGAGGACCGGCATTTCGAGACGTCGGCATAATCTCTGCGGAGTCGTCCCTCATCCATCCCAACTCTCTCGGGTCGGACTTCGCGACGAGTTCCCTGTCCAAGTCGTGACCAGCGCAAGGATCGGCCGTCGTCGGCGGCTTGACCCGTTTCGTGTCGGCCGATGAGGTAAGGAGGTGCGAGTGAAGACAGAGATCCAGCTGCGAGGGGCGAACTGTCCTGTGTGCTTCGAGACGGTGCGGACGATGTTGCTGGAAGAACCCCGCGTCACCGCAGTGCACAGCTCGTTTTCCAGCCACTGCATGGAGGACGCAATGCTGCTCTTCCCCTCACTGTCAGGCGATACACGCGTCGTTCTCGGCCGCCAATTGCTTCACGTCGACTGGTCACCGAGCCGCCACGCTCGAGCCGGTGTAGCGCGGGATAGATCGTCCCTTCGGGCAGATCAAAAACACCGCCACTACGCGCACGCAGCGATTCGATAATGGCGTACCCATGCGCGGGTCCACCCTCCAGGATGGCCAGCACGAGTGGATCCAGGTGGCCCTTCAATTGCTCGGCGCTCATACCTAGTATCTCTAGGTGTTCCGGCGAAAGGCGTCAACCGGGACGTCACGACTCGTCAACGTCAACCATCGCTTACCTGTCGGCCTGCGATCTCGGTCCTCAACCGAACCGCCCGCGAACGCCTCGGCGCCGATGCTGGCGTTCTGGGATGGGCCGGCGGCGTCGGTGTGGGACGCGGGTTATGAGTCACCCGGCGGCGCGTTCTGTGCGGTCCGACCCGTTGGCATAACGCGCCGTTGCCGGGCACGCTGTCCGGGTGAGGTGCGGTCCGAGCTTCGGCAGGCGCGAAGCTTTCCGGTAGTCATGCCAACGAATAGCGAAGATGAGACAGGAGCCGTTGCGCTCCCGGGCCAGCTGCCCCGGCTGACCCATGACGAGCTGTGTCGGGCGCAAGCCGAGACCTTGGGCTCGTCGCGGCGCCGGTACGGAGCTGCCGCTCGGACCCTGTTTGTGTTGCTCGACGTGCTGTATGGCAGGGACCGTACCTTGAAGAAGTTCAAGGTTCTCGAACTCGTGGCCCGGGTGCCGTATCAGGCGTGGGAGCAGGTCGCCTACACCGCGATCACCCACATGTATCAACAACCCGCAATGGCTCGGCGCATCCACGACCGGATCGCGGAGTACCGCGAGCAACAAGACAACGAGCTGTGGCACCTGCTCATCCTCGAAGAGCTGGTGGCTCGGTCCGGCGAGCCACAGTCAGCGATCAAGTTCTTCTGGGTTCCGCAGGCGATCGCGTTCGTTTACCACCGGCTGTCGTGGTTGTTGATGGTGGTCCGCCCGGTGTGGTCCTACCGCCTCAATGCCGACTTCGAAGACCACGCCGAACACGAGTACATGACGATGGTCGCCGAGCACTCCGAGTGGGAGAGCACCCCGTTCGTTTCGGGGTTCGCGGACCACTACGGCACCTTCGCCTCGTTGGCGGACCTGATCCGCCAGATCAGCCACGATGAGCGCATCCACAAACAAGAGAGCGAGGCGCAGATGCGGCAGCCTCGTTTCCGCTGACCGGACGGTCCTTCGCATGGTCCCAGCCGCCCACTCCGGCGAACAGGGACACGCGCCAAAACTGCCTCGATCTCGCGCACGTCGACGACGCACGTCCCCGAGCCGAGCGCGCGCCCAGAACACGCCCACCTCTTCGAGGTCGGGGCCGCGCGTTCTGTGCGTCCAACGTCGGTGGCGTAACGCGCCCGGAGCGGTTCACTGCGGGTTCGCGATTGCAAGCACGAACCCGCCCCCGAATGGCGCGTCCTCCACCCGGCGATATGGGACGCTCGCGGCCGTCGTTCGGGGACGCGCGTTCTGGGGCACTGCCTCCTGCTCGGTAGGAACACTGTGCGATTCGATCTGTGCCCGGTTTACGCCGAACACCTCACTGCTGTTAGGTCGAGGACACGCTTATGCCTTGAGGAGGGCGATGAGTGGGAAAGCGGTCATCGCGATACCGGCGACGGAGGTGGCGATCAGGGACGCCCGGCCGGAGCGGAACTCACCGAGAACCCCCCGTGAACGGGTGAGAATGATGATCAACAAGATGAGGGGCGGCGCGGTGAGACCGTTGAAGATCGCGGCGAGGTACAGGGCGCGGATCGGGTTCACGCCGATACCGACCAACGCAAGGCCGATTGCCATCGAGGCGACGATCACCGCATAGAAGCCCGGAGCGTCCTTGAGCCGGCGGCTCAATCCTTCATTCCAGTGGACTGCTTCGGCAGTTGCGTACGCCGTCGCTCCGGCGAGGACGGGTACTGCGAGAAGACCAAGTCCGACGATCCCCACCGCGAAGATGATCTTGGCGAAGCTTCCGGCCAACGGTTCGAGTGCCTTGGCGGCTTGTTCGGCCGTTGCGATGTTGACCGATCCTTTCGCCCCGAGCGTGACCGCCGCGGCACACATGATCGCGAACATGGTGCCGACGCCAGACAGCATCCCGGTCCAGACGTCGACCCGCATGGCGATCAGGTGACGTCGATCCACCGGATCTGGCTTCCCGTCATCTCGTTCTTCAACTTCCTCGGAGGCTTGCCAGAAGAAGAGGTACGGCGAGATGGTCGTGCCCGCGATCGCGGTCAAGGCGATCATGTTCGTCGCGTCGAAACCGAAGCGGGGTACGAACGTTCGCGCTAGGACTGCGGACCAGTTGACGTGCACGACGGCGAGGACCAACACGTACGCGACCAACGACAGCGCGAGCCAGCGAAGGACACGGGAGTACCGGTGGTAGGGCACGAAGACCTCCGTCACCCCGATCGCCACCGCGAACAGCACGACACCAACCCCGGCGGGGACGGGTACCAGCAGGCGCAGCGCCGCGCCCATGGAGGCCAGGTCGGCGGCGATGTTGAGCGTGTTCGCTGACGCGACCAACACCACCGCGCCGACAAGCACCCACCGCGGAAACCGTTCGCGGATCAGTGTGCCGAGGCCTTTGCCGGTTACGAGTCCAAGGCGTGCGGTCGATTCCTGGACGCCGACGGCCAGTGGGAGAAGGAACGGCGCCATCCACAACAACGACAAACCTTGCGCCGCACCGACTTGCGAGTACGTCGCGATACCCGACGGATCGTCATCGGCCGCGCCGGTGACAATGCCCGGACCCAACCGCTTGAAATAGCCATGAC
>JALYLU010000330.1 GCA_030774075.1 Actinomycetota bacterium
GGTGCAGCCATCGGCCGCCGATGCGCAGGCAGTCCTCGCATCCTTGGCTCGACGGTGTCACCTCCGCCACCGCGTCGAGGTGCGCGCACGTCGCAGCAGTCACGGTGCGACCTCGAGCGCCGCCCGGTCCCATCCTCCGAGCTCGGCCGCGGCATCGTAGGTGCTCTCGAAGAACGAGAGCAGGAAGGCGTCGGGATCGTCGGCAGTGCGAACCGCGGCGTACGGGAGGAGGAACTCGCCCATGACGTCGTCGTAGTAGGCGGCGTCGGGCGTGACCGGCCAGTCGGCGAAGCCCTCGGGTCGCGGGTAGGCGTAGGAGTAGAAGGAGCCCTCGGCGCTGCCGTTCGGCCAGAAACCGCAGCTGCTCACCTCGTGGCTGTAGGCGAGCTCTTGGACCCAATCGGCACAGTGCGGCACGCCGCCCGGGTGCTTGGGCGCCGGCCGGCCCGAGAAGCGGGTCACCGCGAGATCGGGTCCGCCCCAGAAGAAGTGCACCGGGCTGGCCTTGCCGACGAAACGCCCGCGGAAGCGGGTCATCACCCGGTGGACTTGCAACAGCGCCAGCCAGAACCGCTGCACCGCCGCGCCGTCGTAGGCGTGATGCTTCTCGTCCAGCGCGAACGGTATGGACTCAACCACCTCCACCGGGCGGGCAAGGATGGTCACGTGCACGCCGAGCTCGGCGAGCGCGGCCATCGTCGCCTTGTAGAAGCTGGCGACCGAACGCGGCTCGAGGGTCACCGTTCGATTCCGACCGTCGGACGCGCGCAGATCCAGCACGTGGTCGACGAGGTCGAACTCGATCTCGAGACCCGTCGGGCCGGCGTGCATGAGCGACGTCGTCAGTCCGCGCGCCGACACGTAGAGCGGCACCTGCCACCAGTGGTTGATCATCGGCTCCAACGCCAAGCGGATCTTCCCGACAACCTGCGTCCACATGTGGAACGTGTCGCGGGTGTCCTCCCAGGCGGACAGCGTGAGCTCCGGCCACGTCGGTACCGCGGCGTCTCCGCCGCGAGTGTTCTGTGCCGTCACCTCGTGACCCTCGACCACGACGTCAGAGCGTACGGTCGCTTCCACTGATTCGCCTCACGCGAAGTTGCGAGGAGCGAGCTGGTCGGCGGGAACAATGCCGAGACGGCCGGCCTGGTAGTCGTCGACGGCCTGGAGTATCTCCTCGCGGGTGTTCATCACGAAGGGGCCGTAGTGGGCGATCGGTTCGCGAATCGGGAGCCCGCCCAGCAGGAGCACGTCGAGCGGCTCGGCCTGCCGGTCGGCGGCCGCCACGACGACATGGTCGCCGGGGCCGAACACGACGAGTTGGCCGCTCTCGACCGGGCGGCCTTCGGGCCCGGCGGTCCCGCGGCCGGTGAGCACGTAGGCGAGCGCGCTGAATGCGGGATTCCACGGGACGGAGATCTGCGCGCCGGGGGCAAGGGTCGCGTGGGCGTAGGTGATCGGGGTATGGGTGACGCCGGGCCCGGTGAATCCCGCGATGTCGCCGGCGATGAGACGGATCAGCGCGCCGCCGTCGTCGGACGTGAGCAGCCGAAGCGCGTCCCCAGTGATCGATTGATAGCGCGGCGGCGTCATCTTGAGCCGGGCGGGGAGATTGACCCACAGCTGGACGGCGTGCGCCGGACCACCGCCGCGGTACATCCGCTCGGTCGGGAGCTCGTCGTGCAGGATGCCCCCGCCCGCGGTCATCCACTGGGTGTCGCCCTCGCCGATCACGCCGCCGCCGCCATTGGTGTCGTGGTGGGCGATCTCGCCGTCGAGGATGTAGCTCACGGTTTCGAAGCCGCGGTGCGGGTGCCACGGTGCGCCCTTGGCCTCGCCGGGGGCATTGACCTGCGGCCCCAGGTGGTCGAGCAGCAGGAACGGGTCGGCTTCCGCGAGCGACAGGTCGCCGGGGAAGGGCCGACGGACGCTGAATCCCCCGCCCTCGACCTGGCGGTGCGCGGTGATTACCTCGGCGACCGGTCGCGGCGTGGAAACGGCCGGGTCGGGCCGGGGGATACGGGAAAGGACGAGCGTGTCCTCGACGGCGATAGCCGGCATCGCGATCAACTCCTGCTCAAAAGGGCGTTCATTTGGAAACGGAGGCAGTGAGGCCGAACGTCTCGGCGAAGCGGTCGGTCATCAGGTCGCGGCCTTTCATGCTCGCGACCATCTCACGAGACACAATGTCGTCTTGGCCGGGAAGTTGGCCACTGCCACCTTCGGGTCCGATCGGCACGACGATCGCGGGCCCGAATGGCACGTACGCGTCGAGATCATGGTCGCCGTTGACCAGCTTGATGATGTTCGCGGCGACGAGCTGGGCCTGCATTCCAGCCATGCCCGCCATCTTGGCATCGGCCGTGGAGACGTCGCCGATCGCGAACACGTTCTCGTGCCCCGCGACCTGCAGCGCGGGTCCGACCGTCACGAATCCGTCGGGGCGGCGGGCGGCCGCCAGGTCGTCGCGCAAGTAGTCGCTGACCGGACTGACGCCGAAGCACTGGAACCAGATGTCCGCCGTGATCTGCCGGCCGGAGTTCGTCGTCACCGTGAACGTCGCGAGCTCGTTGGCTGCCGTCGGCGGAAATTCGCGGAGTCCTTCGCCGAGCACGAGCTCAACGCCAAGATCGACGAGTTGCTTGCGAAGCTCGGCGCGCAACTCGGGACGGAATCGGTCGCCGAGCACATCGCCGGCGAGGTCGAGGATGGTGATGTGCTTGTCCGGCCACTTCGACGTGATCTCGCCCGCGAGCTCGATCCCGACCGGACCCGCTCCGACGAGCAGGACACGATTCGCTTCCGTCAGCTCGGTGTAAGCAGCCCGGTAGTTGTCGATCGCGTCGGCCGCGTCGTGCGCATCGCTCTTGGCGGGAAACGGGTACGTCGATCCGGTCGCGAGCACGACGTAGTCGGCGGCGATCGCCTCGCCTGATGCCAGCACGACGCGATCGGCGCTGACTTCCACCGCGCGATCGCGGACCACACGACCGCGGATGAGGAGCCGGTCGTACGGCAGGAAGATCTTGGGGAGGAACGTCGGCTCGACGAGGGCCCGCAGCGCCCCGATGTTGTGCACGAACGCGTCCTTGGGCTCGACCAACACCACCTCGACGTCCGGATCCAGCGCCTTGGCGACACCGACACCGCCATAACCGCCGCCGATCACGACGACCGTCGGCTGCCGCTGGTCTTGGTTCATGGTTCATCCCCTCAGTTCTCTCTTGTAACTGACCCCATGATGGGGCACCATGAAGGGCAATGAAAGACGGCACTTCGAAGTCACCGAGGCACACGCGCGATACCGCCCCCGACGATCCCGAGTGCGAAGTGCGCACGATCCTCGACCGGATCGCCGACAAGTGGTCGCTGCTCGTCATCTGCGTGCTCGCCGACGGCGTACGCCGGTTCGGTGAGTTGCGCCGCGAGGTCGACGGGATCAGCCAGCGCATGCTCACACTGACGCTGCGCCAACTCGAACGCGAAGGACTCGTCACCCGGACCGTGTTTCCGGTCGTCCCGCCCCGAGTCGACTACGAGCTCACCCCGCTCGGCTCCACCCTGCTCGACACGATCCAGGAGCTCGTCGCATGGGCCGGCAAGCACGGCCACGAGATCATCGCGGCGCGTGCTGCATACGATGCGCGCGTTGCAGCGGACGAACGCGCAGCGCGCGCCGTCAGCTGAACGCGCGTCGGATCTTGCGGAATGCGGCGAACGCGCGCTGCGTTACGTTGCGGAACGGGTAACCAGATCCAGCGAGCCCGAAGTACGAATTTGGATGAGACGTGAGGAGGCAGCGATGCCGGCAAAAGGGAGCGCGGAGTGGAAAGGTGACGTGCCAACCGGTACAGGCACGTTCACGGCCGGTGACACGATCAGCGGCGGATATACCTACAAGTCACGCTTCGAAGACGGGCCGGGCTCCAATCCCGAGCAGTTGATCGCGGCTGCGCACGCAGCATGCTTCTCGATGGCGCTCTCCGGCATCCTTGCGAAAGCCGGCAACCCGCCCGACTCGGTGCATACGGACGCCACGGTCACTCTGCGACGCGTTGACGAACAACCGACGATCACCAAGATTGCGTTGGTCACCGTCGGGCGAGTGCCCGGACTCGACGAGGCCGCGTTCGTCGAGCACGCCCAGGCGGCCAAGGCCGGGTGCCCGGTGAGCAGAGCATTGGCTGCCGTGCCCGAGATCACGCTCGAAGCTTCGCTGGCCGAATGATCTGCCGCAGGACGGCGCGGCACGACGAGAGGAGATCGTGATGGCCGAAATGACGTCAACCACGCTGGCCGCGGCGGGGACCATCGGTGTCGGCGGTGATCTCACGGTCCATCGTCTCGGGTACGGCGCGATGCGTATCACGGGCGACGGGATATGGGGCGAGCCGCCCGATCGCAATGCCGCCAAGGGCGTATTGCGGCGAGCGGTCGAGCTCGGCGTGAACTTCATCGACACCGCCGATTCGTACGGTCCGCACGTCAGTGAAACGCTGATCGCCGAGGCGCTGCATCCGTACCCGGAGGATCTGGTGATCGCGACCAAGGGCGGCCTCGAGCGACCCGGCCGGGGACAGTGGACGGCGAACGGTCGGCCCGAGCATCTCATCGCGGCATGCGAGGGAAGCCTGCGCCGTTTGCAGCTGGACCAGATCCCGCTGTACCAGTTCCACCGGCCGGACCCGGCCGTGCCCCTCGCCGAGTCGATCGGCGCGCTCGTCCTGCTCAAGGATCAGGGCAAGATTCGCCACATCGGTGTGTGCAACGTCACCGAACCTCAGCTGCGCGCCGCGCAAGAGCTCGCGGCGATCGTCTCCGTACAGAACCGTTACAACGCAACCGACCAAGCGTCCGATTCGACCGTTGATCTCTGCGAGCAAGAAGACCTGGTCTTCCTGCCGTGGGCGCCGATGCTCGACCTCGCGGACAACGGAGCAGTTCAACGGATCGCGAAGAACCACGACGCGACGCCGAGGCAAGTCGCGCTCGCGTGGCTACTCGCGCGTTCGCCCGCCATCCTTCCCATCCCGGGTACCGGTTCGGTCTCACACCTCGAGAGCAACGTCGCCGCAGCCGGGGTCGAGTTGAGCCCGCAGGAAGTCGCGGAGATCACGCGTGACCCCGCCTCGCGATAGCGCGGCAGCCGCTCCGAGGTGACCGGCGGCGCAGCGCGTCAGTGGCGCGCCGCGAAGTCGGCGGCCATGGCGCCGAAGAGCGCGGCGATGTCGGGCGCGACGTACGACGGCTCGAGGTCGCGCCAAACCGCGTGGACGGTGACCACCAGCCGCTCCCGCTCTCCCCAAGAGCCGAAGCGCGTGCCGTTGATCGCCACGTCGAGATCGCGTGCCGCGTCGGCTGGTCCCATCCCCTCCGCGTGTCGCTCCGCAACCCCGGCTCCGACGCACCGAAGGTAGTCGCCGACCTCGCGCACGCCACCGCAATCCGTGAGCGGCCCATGTCCGGGCACGATCACCACAGGGTCGAACTCCTCGATGAGGTCACACGCAGCGATCCAGTTGCCGATTGGGCCTGCCCACATGACGGGCGTTCCGCCGATGAACAAGATGTCGCCGGCAAACAGGACCCGGTCGTCCGGAAACCAGGCGATGACATCGCCCGCGGTGTGCGCGGGGCCGACCATCCGGAGACTGACCTGGCGACCGCCGACCTCGAGGTCGAGGGTGTCGGTGAAAGTTGTCGTCATCGGCGGTAACTCGATACCGGCGAACTCGAACGGACCGAACGCGTGGTGCAGGAACACGCCCAGCGGGCCGTCGGTGAAGATCTCGAGAAGCGAGGCGAGCATCGATGGACGCACCTCGTCGAGCTCACGAGCGGCTGCCGCCGAGGCGATGATCTCGACACCTGGGCCACTCACCAGCTGGTTTCCGTAGCAATGATCGCCGTTCGCGTGCGTGTTGACGACCGTCGCGATCGGATCTCGCGCCGTCAACGTCGCCATCGATTCCAGCATCTCTGCTGTGAGCCGCAGATCGAACAACGTGTCGAGGAGCAGCGACGAACCATCGCCGACCGCGATGCCGGCGTTGCTCCATCCCCACGAC
>JALYLU010000331.1 GCA_030774075.1 Actinomycetota bacterium
ATCGGCGAGATACAACCTGACGTATCGGGCGCACGACCCCTTCGTGAGGACGTAGCCCTCGCCATTTTCGGTGATCGACGGGAAGCTCAGCGTGAGGTCGGTGACCGGAATCTCGAGCACCTGGAACACCAGTGGCGGTCCGCCGCGGTCCCGGGCCATCAACGCCACGACCGCCGCCAGATTGCCACCCGCGCTCACACCACCGATCGAGACCCGCCCCGCGTCGACACCGAGCACTACCGCGTTGTCAACCAGCCATCGCAGGGCGGCAAAGCAATCCTCCGGCGCGGTCGGAAACTTGTTCTTGGGCGCGAGTCGGTAGCCCACGGCCGCGACCACGCACCCCGCGCTGTGCGCCGTCTCGCGGCACCTGGCTTCGGACTCGTCGAGCGTGCCGAGCCAGAAGCTGCCCCCATGGAGAAAGAAATGTACCGGGAAGGGTCCCGTGCCGAACGGCGTATAGATCCGCACCGTGATCTCGCCGTCGGGAACGGGAACTCGATAGTCGGCGACGCTCGCCACCTCGGGAGCGTCATCGGCCAGAGCGCCCAAGCCCGGCGCCGTCGCGACCTGCATCCCGGCTTCGAGCTCCGCGCCCGATTTCGCTTCTCCGAACAGCTGTGCGTTCATCGCGTCGAGGACCGGCTGGAGCAACGGATCGACTGGCACCGCGGCAAGCATCGCGCCGACCCCGCACGGTGCGCCCGTCCCGAACGTCGTCGCGCCGGGGCGAGCTCATTCCTCTTTTGTCACTTCGCCGCGTGTGCGAGGTCCATCTCCCACCACAAGAAGTTCCGCGTCTGGGTGAGGATCTGGTCGCGGAACTGCAGGTAGGGCACGTGTCCGGCGCCGTCCCACGACTCGAGGAAAACGTCGAGGTGCGCTTCCCTCGCCTTGTTCACCGTGCTCACGGCCCACTGGTAGGGAACGGTCGTATCCGCCGTGCCGTGGAACAACAGCGCGGGCGCGTCACCCGCGCCGACGGTGCTGAAGAGATTCGCGCCCGACAGGGACACGGCCGCGCGCACGGCGCTTGCGGGTGTCTCCGCCGTGGCGTAGCCGACCTGGAGCGCCATGATGGCGCCGGCCGACGTTCCGCCGATCGCGATGCGCGTCGGGTCGATGCCGTAGGTCGCCGCGTTCGTGCGCAGGAAACTCACTGCCGTCTCCGCATCCTGCGTAGCTTCAAGGATGGCTTGGATGCACTCTGGGGTCGGGCCCCCTGCGGAACAACCGCCCGGCTCGAGGCGGTAGTTGATCGACGCGTTGACGTAGCCCTGCTTGGCGAAGTTGTTCGACTCGTCGACCAGCTCGCCCGACGTCTTGTCGCCATTGCTGAACGAGCCGCCGTGCGCCCAGACGATGGCGGGACGGCTCGTAACCGTGTCGGTCGTCGGTGGTTGATACACGTCGAGCTTCAGCGTGACGGTCTGGCCCGACAAGTTCGTCGCGCTGCCGTACGTGATGTCGGCGGTCTTGACGACCGTCGTGAAGATCGGGTCGCGATAACGCAGTGGCGCCGAGCCGGGCGGAAAGAGGTTCGGGAAATCGCACCCCGCCCCGACGACCACGAGCGCGGCTGCGGCGAACAACAAACGGCGACGGCGCATGCGTGAATGCTACCGAGCAAGCCCCTCGCGCGTCTTGGGCGTCTGTTTCCCGATCCGTCGGGCAACGCGAGAGATACCATCTCCTCTGGTGCCTGACCGGCGTGGGGACTCGTCGAGTCCACGCACACGAACCGCAGGTCGCCTGACAAACTCGGGGACGTAGCTCAGCTGGCTAGAGCACCTGCTTTGCAAGCAGGGGGTCGTGGGTTCGAGTCCCATCGTCTCCACCGCGAGAGTGCAGGTCAGAGACGATGCTGCGCGACGCGGGCTCAGATCCGGTGGACGATTTGGACCGTCCATCGCGCGTCCATCGCGCGGAACCGGCGCGATCGCCCGGTGTCCGTCGCGCGACGAACTCGTCGAGGCGACGCGCGACCTCGATGTCTCGCTCTTGCGTCGCGTGCTGGTATCGCAGAGCAGCCGCGCTCGAAGCGTGACCCATGCGGTGCATCAGTTCCGCCGTGGAGGCGCCGGTCGACGCGGTGATGGTGTTCGCCGTGTGTCGGAGATCGTGAAAGTGGAAGTTCTCGGGGAGATCGGCGACCGCGGCTCGGGCGTGGGTCCAGTTGCGGTCGACGGCGCGCTTGCGCAGTACCTCGGAGCGTTCCCCGGTGAAGAAGTGGTCGTTCCGTCCTGGCGCCGCGAAGTGGGCGAGGTGGATCTCGAGCTCGGGGATGAGGAACGCGGGGAGCGCGACGGTGCGAACGCCGGCTTCGGTCTTGGGGGCGCCCACAACGAGTGTGCCGTCGTTGAGCTCGACCTGTTGCTGGTCGACGCGAAGGGTTCGGTGGAGGAGGTCGACGTGGCGGCATTCGAGACCGAGGAGCTCGCCTCTGCGTAGGCCGAGGAAGCCGGCGAGGAGGATCAGGCACCGGTATCGCGGCGGTGTGGCGTCGGCGAGCGCCCAGACCTGCTCGACGGTCGCTACGGGCCGCTCGGCGGTTCGTTCGGCGCCGGCGCCTTTGATGACGCACGGGTTGCGGATGATGAGCTCGTCGACGACTGCGGTCTCGAGGATCGTGCGGAGGAGCCGATAGCACTTCGCAACGCTGTTGGGCGAGAGGTTCGCTGCGAGCTGCGAGCGCCACTCGCGTACGAGGGACGGGGTGAGTTTGCCGAGCTCGACCTTGCCGAGCTCGATGCCGTCGCCGGTCGGCGGATGGATGTGGAGACGCAGGTGCGACTCGTAGGTCTCCCTCGTGCGCGGCCGAAGGTTGGGTCGCGTCGTGAGCCACTTCGTCGCGTATTCCTCGAGCGTGATGCGCGCGAGCCGCGGGTCGACGAAGTCACCGCGATACTTGTGGGCCTCGACCGTGTTCGCGAACCGGTCGGCCTCCTTGCGGGTCGCGAAGGTCTGGTTGCGGACGTCACCGGAGGGCGTCCGGTAGCGAACGTCGTAACGGACGCCGCGCGTCGTGCTGCGGCGGTTCACCGATGCCATCGATCCTCCCTCGACCGACGCACGGTAACCCGACCCCGCCGTTGGCGTTCGACGTAGTCCTCGACGGCCGCCACCGGAACGCGTGCCGAGCGGCCGATGTGCACGGCTTCGAGGTCGCCGGCGCCGATGAGCTCGTAGACGGTCGTGCGCCCGACCGCCAACACGGCCGCAGCCTGCGGGATCGTCAGTAACAGCGGCACGACACCCGCAGCTGTTCCCGCTTGTCTGCTCTCGACCCTTACGCACTCGCGTTGCTCGTCCATGCCTCTGATAAGCGCGCTCGACTCCTCGCGCGCGACTCAGTTCATTGAACTTCTTCCCGCATCGCCGCCTTGACCGAAACCCTCGCAGCTCTTCTCACACACGTTGCATCTCGATGCGCGGCTGTCGCGTTCCGGGGTGTCAACGCGCCTTTCAGGGTTGATGATGTCGGTGGGCAAGGTCTCTGCGGGGCAGGAGGGCTACTACCTGACCGCGGTCGCGCACGGCGCCGAGGACTATTACAGCGAGTACGGCGAAGTGCCCGGCCGCTGGATCGGTTCGGGCGCCGGCGAGCTCGGCTTGGCTGGCGAGGTTGACGACGACGAGTTCCGTACCGTGTTGTCTGGTGCGGATCCGTCCACCGGTGACCGTCTGCGCCGCGGGAACGCGCACGTGTGCGCGTTCGATCTGACGTTGTCGGCACCGAAGTCCGTGTCGTTGTTATGGGCGCTGGGTGACACGGACACGGCCGCGGCGGTGATCGAGGCGCATGAGCACGCGGTCGACGCGGCCGTTGGATACGTGGAACGGGAGGCGTTGCGGTCGCGTCGCGGTCACGACGGTCTCGAGCAGCTCGACGGCGGCGGGCTGATCGGGGCGGCGTTTCGGCATCGGACCAGCCGGTCCGGCGACCCGCAGCTGCACACTCACGTCGTGGTCGCCAACGCGACGCGCTGCGAGGACGGCGTCTGGCGGACCCTGGACGGCCGGCATCTGTACGCGCACGCCCGCACTGCCGGGTTCTTGTACCAGGCCGAGCTCCGCCACGCGCTCAGCTGCTCCCTGGGCGTGGAGTGGGAGCCGGTCGTCAAAGGGACGGCCGAGGTCACCGGTATCCCGCATGAGGCGCTGCGGGGGTTCAGCCGCCGGCGTATCCAGATCGAAGAAGCGATGACCGAGGAAGGCGAAACGTCGATCCGGTCGGCACGACGGCTGGCGGTGCAGACCCGGGACCGCAAGCAATACGACGTCGATCCCGCGACGCTCGCGATCGATTGGCACGCGCGTGCAGGTCTGCACGGCCTCGACCCCGCGGCCCTACGGGGGCTGTTGAGCCCTCAACGCGCGTCTAAGCACCCGTCTGTACCGACGCGGGTTCAGCGGTCTGCCCAGGTGACCGACGAGGCATTGGCGCGCATGTTGACGGAGCAGGACGCGACGTTCGATCGGCGGGCCGCGTTGCGCGTCTTGGCCGAGCAGGCGCCGGCTGGTGCGAGGGTCAGTGACCTCGAGGCCCAAGCCGACCTGTTCCTGGCGAGCCGCTACGTCGAGGCGGTCGGGGTCGCACTGACCGGCGTGCAGTACTCGACCGTCGAGCTGCTGGCGATCGAGACCCAACTTCTCGACAACGCCGTCGCCCGCCGCGACGAAGGCGTCGGGGTGTGCGACGCGTCAGCCGTGGAAGGTGCGCAGTCGTTGAGCGACCAACAAGCGGCGATGGTCACCAAGCTCACCACCGACGGCGCCGGCATCTCCGTCGTGATCGGCGCGGCCGGAACCGGCAAGACCTACGCGCTTGGTGTCGCCCGAGAGGCGTGGGAACAGGACGGCCACATCGTCATCGGCTGCGCCCTGTCGGCCCGCGCCGCCCAAGAGCTCCAGACCGGATCCGGGATCCAATCCTCCACACTCCACCTCCTGCTCGCCGCACTCGAGCGACCCCAATCGCCCGGGCTCAGTTCCGGCACCGTCGTGGTCGTGGACGAAGCGGCGATGGTCGGCACCGTGCAACTCGCCCGACTCTGCGAGCACGCGGCGCGGGATCGAGCCAAAGTCGTCCTCGTCGGGGACCATCACCAGCTCCCGGCTATCGAAGCCGGCGGCGCGTTCGCCGCGCTCGGTGCCCGGCTCGGCGCCGCGCACCTCACCGACAACCAACGCCAGACCGACGCCGTCGAGCGCGAAGCCCTCGGCGAACTCCGTTCGGGAGACCTCGGCCGCGCGCTCGAGCTCCTCGACTCGATCGGCCACGTCGAGTACTGGGAATACCGCGACACCGTTAACCGCCGGATCGTCGGCGACTGGCTACCTGCCGTACTCGATGGGGACGACGCGATCATGCTCGCGTCGACGCGAGCCGATGTCGGCGAACTCAACAAGATGGCCCGCTACGGGCTCATCGCGAACGGTCACGTCGCACCAACCGGCCTCGACATCGACGGGCAAACGTTCGCGGTCGGCGACCGGGTCATGACTCTGAAAAACGACCGGCGCCTCCGACTCATCAACGGCGAACGCGGCGCCATCGCCGCGATCACCGACCGCGACATCGTCGTCAGCTTCGACGACCGCCACGAGCCGACGCGCATCCCGACCGGGTATCTCGAAGACGGCGGTCTCGATCACGCCTACGCGATGACCATTCACAAAGCCCAAGGCCTCACCTGCGACCGCGCCTTCGTGCTCGGCGACGAGCTCCTGCACCGCGAAGCCGCCTACACAGCACTCTCACGCGGCCGACACGAAAACCGGCTCTACACCGTCCTACCGGGCAAATACGAACCCCACATCCCCGAACCCATCAGCCGCGAACCCGACCTAACCCGGACGCTCGAACAAAGCATCAGCAAGACCCTCGCCACCCATTGGCAACAACACCCACGGGGCCACTCAGCCGAACGCGACCACGATGTCGGTATGGAGCTGTGAGACGTACGCACCCGGGCCCAGGGGAGAGCGCACTCGGGTGGTGCGGCGATCCGTCTCTCGACGGGTCGCGTAAGCGTCGCAGAGCGGCAACCGGAGCGGGTTGGCG
>JALYLU010000332.1 GCA_030774075.1 Actinomycetota bacterium
GCTCGTGCACGTCGAGCATCGAGCGCAGCAGCGCGCCGTCATCGATCATGAGGTCGTCGGCAAGCAGTACCGCGAACGGTTCGTTGCCGACATGATGACGCGCGACCGATACCGCGTGGCCGAGACCCAACGGGTCGCGCTGGCGGACGTAATGGATGTCGGCGAGATCCGACGCGAACTGGACTTCCTTGAGCAGGTCGTCCTTGCCACTGCGTTCGAGGAAGTGCTCGAGCTCGAAGTTGCGGTCGAAGTGGTCCTCGATCGCGCGCTTGTTGCGACCCGTGATGATCAGGATGTCGGTGAGCCCGGCTCTCACGGCCTCTTCGACGACGTACTGGATCGCGGGCTTGTCGACGACGGGCAGCATCTCCTTGGGCGAGCTCTTGGTGGCCGGGAGGAATCGCGTGCCCAGACCGGCCGCAGGGATCACCGCCTTGCGCACCCGTGTCATTCAGCCTCCTCAGGCGCTGCGGCCAACGCCCAGATCGATCTCCTCACGCCGGAGCAGCCGGCGGATGTTCGCGGTGTGGCGAAGCACGACGAGCAGCGAAAGACAACCGACGACACCGACTTCCCATAGGTCATAGCCGAGGACGAGCACCGCGACCGGGAAGAGCATCGTCGCGAGGAGCGATGCGAGGGACGCCTTATGGAGGACACGCGCGACGAGGAACCAACACACGCCGAGGCCTATCACGATGAACGGGTACAGGACGACGAGCGCGCCGCCGGCGGCCGCGACGCCCTTGCCGCCCTTGCGGTAGAGCGGATAGGTGTGTCCGACGACGGCCGCGACGCCCAGGATGCAGGCGCCCGCCCGCCCACCGATCGCCAGGCCCGCACCGGCGGCGAGTGCGCCCTTGGCGAAGTCGAGGAGCAGCACGAGGGCGCCGGACCGCCACCCGAGCAGCCGGTGCACGTTCGACGCTCCCGGGTTGCCCGAACCCTCCCGCAGGATGTCGCGGCCGTGGGCTCGCCCGACGAGCTGGGCGCTCGGGAACGTCCCGAGCAGCCAGGCCACGGGTACGAGGAGCGCGACGGCAACCATGCACCATCATTCTGTCCCAAGAGGGAGACGACAGCGCCGCGACCGGAGGGAGCGGAGCGTGGAGTCGACCCCGCAAGAGGGAGACGACAGCGCCGCGACCGGAGGGAGCGGAGCGTGGAGTCGACCCCGCAAGAGGGAGACGACAGCGCCGCGACCGGAGGGAGCGGAGCGTGGAGTCGACCCCGCAAGAGGGAGACGACAGCGCCGCGGCCGGAGGGAGCGGAGCGTGGAGTCGATCATCAGCATGTGGACCGGGGACTGCGTCGGCGCGGTACGATTGGCACTCGTAGGCGTCGAGTGCCAATCTCGGCGACCGACCAGACGGAGCGTCCATGCCGACATACGTGTACCGCTGCGCCAAGTGCGGCGAGCAGCTCGAGGCGTTCCAGTCGTTCGCCGACGCGCCGCTCAGGAAGCACTCCGACTGCGGCGGCAAGCTGACCAAGGTGCTCTCGGCCGCCGGCATCGTCCTCAAGGGCGCAGGTTTCTACAAGACCGACAACCGCGTGGGATCGTCGAACGGCACGTCCAAGGAGAAGACGAAGGAGGCGGCGTCGTCGAATTCGGGCTCGTCGTCGGGGTCCGACTCGTCGTCCTCCGACTCGTCCTCCTCCGGCTCAGGATCTTCAAGCTCCGGATCTTCGGGCTCCGGATCTTCAGGCTCGAGATCGTCGAAGCCCTCGACCGAATCGAGCTCGTCGGGCTCGTCGCGCGGGTCGGAAGCCAAGAGCGCGTAGCGGCCGCGGCACGACAGAGCACATGCAAGCCGAGATCGGTGTCTTCGGCGGGTCGGGCTTCTACAGCTTCGGTGACGACGTCGAGGAAGTCGTCCTCGAGACACCATTCGGCGCGCCCAGCGCCCCGGTGACGTTTGCCGACGTCGGGGGACGGCGCGTCGCGTTCATCCCTCGCCACGGACGCGATCACGAGTACGTGCCCGCGCGCGTTCCCGCCCGCGCCAACCTCTGGGCCATGCGGATGCTCGGTGTGCGCCAGGTGATCGGACCGTGCGCCGCGGGTTCGCTCTCACCCGGCATACATCCCGGCGACTTCGTGGTCCTCGACCAGCTCGTCGACCGCACCTGGGGTCGCCCCGACACGTTCTACGACGCGGGTGACACGCACCACGTGTCGTACGCCGACCCGTACTGCACCGTCGTCGGAAGACACGCGCTGCAGGCGGGCGAGCGCGTCGGCGTCCGGATGCATGGCACCGGGACCGTCGTCGTCGTCCCGGGTCCGCGCTTCTCTACCCGCGCCGAGTCGCGTTGGTATCGGTCTCAAGGCTGGCACGTCGTCAACATGACGCAGTACCCCGAGGCCTATCTCGCGCGCGAGCTCGGCATGCACTATGCCGGCATCGCACTCGTCACCGACTACGACACCGGGGTCGAGCACGATGCGGGCGTGGAAGCGGTCTCCCAAGAGCAGGTGTTCGCGTTCTTCGAGGAGAACCTGCACCGTCTGCGCGCGTTGCTCCACGATCTGCTACCGAACCTGCCGTCGGAACCGAGCGGTTGCGGCTGCGCCGACGCGATCGGGCCGCTGCACGCGTTCGACCGCTGACGGCGCGGGTACAGGGCCGATTTCTCGAGCGATTTCTTTGGCGAGTACCCCCGACCCGCCGATCCGGGCGGGTGGTGATCGGCAGGCCGGGGGACTCGCTCGGCGCCACTTGGGCGCCGGGGCCGGGGGGAGCCTTTAGCTTCAACCCCCGGGCGATATCCGACATTCCCACTGTTCCCTTTTGCTTGGGGAGCGGAACATCGGTGGCTAACCTCCAGTGCCACCTCCCCCGAGCTTCCCTCTCGCTCGCGCCGCCCGCACCGCGTGGCATGGCGTTTCGGAAAGGGAAGAGGATGCGCCGTTCACCCCGTGTACTTCTGGCGTGGGCCGCCGCGGTCGTCGTGATGTTGGCAACCGTGCGCGTTGTGGCCGCCGATCTCGGATCGCTGCATCGTCGCGCTCACAATCTCGGCGCCGACGTGCCCGTCGTGCTCGCAGCACGCGATCTCCCGCTCGGGACGACGCTCGGGGCAGGCGATGTCCACACGGTGCGGCGACCCTCGACGACGGTCTCGTCCGACGCCCTGCGCGACCCCGCCGCGGCAGTCGGCCGAGTCGTCTCGGTGGCGCTCCTCCGGGACGACGTCGTCGGAGCGCGCCACCTCGTCGCCGGCGACGGACGAGGCGTCGGGCCCGGCATCAACGGAATCGTGCCCGTGGGACGGCGGGCGGTGCACGTGCTCGTGAAGGACGGCTTCCAACCGCCGATCGGTTCGGTGGTCGACGTCCTCGCGACCTACGACCCGTCGCTCGCGAACATCGCCGGATCGCCGGGACAAGCCACGATCGTCGCGCACGGCGCTCGGGTCTTGACGCTCGCCGGCGCGGCGCCTGCGGGCGACCTCGGCGCGTCGGCCGGCAGCAACGGCTCCGGCGTGGAACTCCTCGTAACCGAAGACGAGGCCCGTTCGGTCGCGTACGCAGCATCCATCGGCGAGGTGTCGCTCGCGCTCGCGCCCCTCCAGACCGCGTGCTGTTCCGCGCCCGCGTCTTGAGTGCGTCGCGAGGCGGGTATCCCGCCGAGCAGCGAGCGGCGCCGCGAGCCGGAAGTCCTGAGTGGGTAGCTTGCCGCCGTGACGATCAGCACGGTCATCTTCGACTTCGGTGGCGTGATCTCGAGTCCGCTGTTCGTCGGAATCGGCGCGTTCGAGGAAGCGGAGGGCTATCCGAAAGGGTCGCTGCTGCGGCTGCTCTTCGGCGACACCGCGTACATCGGCGTCGAAGGTCGCGCGGTTGCCGACGCCCTCGCAGCCGATCCCGACGCGGCCGAGAGCGAAGGTGAGGTCGAGGACGAGCCGGACTGGCACCTCCTCGAGAAGGGTAAGCTCGACATAAAGACGTACTTCGAGCGCATGGTCGAGAAGGCGCCGCGTGTAATCGGACAGCCGATCGACATGGAATCGTACGGCCGTTTCTGGCGCCAGACCGCGCCCGGCGTGCACTGGACCGTGGTGCACAAGATGCGCGAGCTCAAGACGCGCGGGCTGCGCATCGGGCTGCTCACCAACAACGTCAAGGAGTTCGGCGACAACTGGCGCGCGATGTTCCCGATCGACGAGCTCTGTGACGAGGTCGTCGACTCCTCCCACGTCGGGATGCGCAAGCCCGACCGAGAGATCTACGAGCTCACGTGCGCGCGCATGCACATCGCGCCGAAGGAAGCTGTCTTTCTCGACGACAACGCCGAGAACGTGGCCGCCGCCCGCGACGTCGGCATGGAAGCCGTCCACGTCGTCGACCCCGAGGTCGCGCTCGCCGAGCTCGAGTTGATCCTCACTCGCCGCGGAACCTGAGTCGGTCGCGGCCTACGCGCCGCTCATGGTCATCTCGCCGATGAGCAGCGTCAGACCCGCGACCGCGCCGGGCAGGAACGTGAGATCGCTACCGACCTCCGCGATGTCGAGCAGCATGCGTTGGAGTGTCGACGCGACGGTGATCTCGCGCACCGGCTCCGCGAACGCGCCGCCGCGGACCATCAGGCCTTCCGCGCCCACTGAGAAGTCACCGCTGATCGGGTTCGTCCCCGAGTGCAGCCCGCTCACCGACTGCACGAACAACGCCTCGCCCGCGCTGCGCATGATCTCCTCGGGCGACTTCGAGCCGGGCTCGAGCCGGAGGGCGCGCACGCCGACGCCGGGCGTCGACCCGATACCGCGCGTCGCGCTCGCAGTCGTTCCCGCACCCGAACGCCGGCCGGTGTAGACGTTGTGCAAGAAGCCCTGCATCACACCGTCGACGATGAGCTCGTTGCGGCGGGTGGGAACGCCGTCACCGTCGAACTGCGACGCGCCGAGCGCGCGCTCGTCGGTAGGGTCGTCGACCAACTGCACGAACGGCGCGCCGATCAGCTGCCCGGCCCTACCCGCGAACAGCGAGCGGCCCTTCAACATCGACTCACCGTTGAACGCGCTCGACAGGACGCCGAGAACCGATCGGGTCACGAGCGGGTCGAGGATCACCGGAATGCGCCGTCCCGGCACGGGCTTGGCGCCGAGCAACCGGCACGCTCGCGTCGCGGCATCACGCGGAATCGAATCGAGGTCGAGGTCGGAAAGGGTACGCCCGGCCACGAAGCCGTAGCCCGACTGCGTGGACGAGCCGTCGTCGGCAAGCGCGACCGCCGACGCGGAACAGGTCGTCCGTCGGGTATGTGCCTCGACGCCCAGCGAGTTCGCGAGCGCGGCCTCCGCGAGAGCGTCGCCGTAGCTCGCGGACTCGACGTTGCGGATGCGCGTGTCGGCCGCCTTGGTCGCGCGCTCGAGATCGAGCGCGATGCGCACCTTCTCCTCGGTCGGCACCGAGACGAGCTCCTCGCGCCACAGATCGAGCGCGGGCGGCGCGGCTCCGTTGACGTCGGCGAGCGACGCGAGTCCGTACCACTCGTCGGGTTCGCCGAAGCCGGCGTTGTCGCGTGCCTCTTTCAGGGTCTCGTCGATGACGTCGGTCGCGAGCGAGCCTGCCCACGCGAGTCCCTGGCGCCCGCCCGCGATGACGCGGATCCCAACGCCTTCGACGCTCGCGGTCGTGAGCGACTCGACCTCGCCGCCGAACACCTCGACATCGGTGTCGCGCGTGCGCACGACGTACGCCTCCACCTGCTCGCCATCGCGTGCTGCGCGCGCGACGCCGCGCGCGATGTCGAGCAGATCGCCTCGACTCACGCCGCGGTCCCGCCGACAGTCATCTCCCGCACGAGCACCGTCGGTTGTCCCGACGACACCGGGACGCTCTGGCCCTGCTTCCCACACATGCCGGTCCACGTCTCGAAGTCGTTGCCGACCGCGTCGACCATCCGGAGCACGTCGGGACCGTTGCCGATCAGCTGCGCGGCGCGGATCGGTCGCGTGATCTCGCCTTTCTCGATGAGGTACGCCTCGGTCATGCCGAACACGAAGTCGCCCGTCGCGGGATCGACCTGCCCGCCCCCGAGCTG
>JALYLU010000333.1:0-3066 GCA_030774075.1 Actinomycetota bacterium
AGCGACGCTTTCCTCGTCGTGCAGGTCGAGTACGACTCCGCCGACGTCACTCTTGTGCACGAGATCCGGGGCCGTTGCCTTCAGGGCGACGGGGAAGCCGAGCTCGCGCGCCGCGACCCGAGCCTGGTCGACGTCGGAGACCGCGCGATGCGCTACGACCGGAATGCCGAAGGAGTCGAGCAGCGCCGCGGCGACCGCGGGGTCGAGCCACGAGCCATCGGGCTGAGCGTCGAGAACTGACGCGACGATCGAACGCGCGCCTCCCACGTCGATGTCGGTGAACCGCGGCACGGTCCCGGGTGGACGCCGGCGCCAATCCGCAAGATCGGCGACCCGACCGATCGCGTGCACGGCCGTCTCGGGAAACGCGAACGACGGGATCGTTGTGCGCCCCTCATCGCCGCGCGGCGCGTCGGGTACGCCGGAGTGTCCCAAGAAGCACGACACGATCGGCTTGCCATCCGCTGAGTCGCCGGCACGGACGATCGCGCGTGCTACGTCTTCGGCGCGCGTCACGAGCGGCGGAACGAAGATTGCAAGCACGGCGTCGATCGACGCGTCGGCAAGCGTGATTCGGAGCGCGGCCTCGAATTGTTCTGCAGTCGCGCCCGCGACCAGGTCGACCGGATTGCGCACCGACGCACCGGACGAGGCGATCTTCCGCAACTCGTCCTGGGTCGGCGCGTCGAGCTCTTGCACCTCCAGACCGGCGCCCGCACACGCGTCGGTCGCCAGGATGCCGGGACCCCCGGCGTTGGAGACGATGGCGATCCGACGTCCGGCGGGCAGTGGCTGGTGCGCCAGCACCATGGCGGTCGACAACAACTCCTCGAGCGTGTCGACGCGGATCACGCCCGCTTGCCGAAACAGCGCGTCGACGGCGACATCGGGCGCGGCGAGCGCGGCGGTATGCGACGACGCCGCTCGACTCCCGGCCGCGGTACGCCCGCTCTTGACCGCGACGATCGGCTTCGAGCGGGCCAGGTTGCGCGCGAGGCGGGCGAACTTGCCCGGGTTTCCGAACGACTCGAGATAGAGGAGGATCACCTCGGTTTGGTCGTCGTCGGCCCAGTACTGCAGCAGGTCGTTGCCGCTGACGTCGGCCTTGTTGCCCACCGAGACGAACTGCGAGATCCCGATGCCGAGCTCACCGGCGCGGCTCATCAGCTCGATCCCGAGCCCGCCCGACTGCGACAAGAACGCCACGTTCCCCGCGACGGGCCGCGCGGGCGCGAACGTCGCGTTCATTCGCACGCCGGGCGCGGTGTTCACCACGCCGAGACAGTTCGGTCCGATGATGCGCATGCCGTTTCGGCGCGACAGCGCGACGAGCTCGCGCTCGGCCTCTTTACCCTCGGGGCCGGTCTCGGCGAACCCGGCGGAGATGATCAGCATGCCCCGAACGCCCTTCTCCCCGCACTCCCGCGCGATGCCGGGAACGTCGGTCGCAGGCACGACGACGACTGCGAGGTCGACCGCGTCCGGCACCTCGAGCACGCTCGCATACGCGCGCACGCCGGCGACGGAAACCGACGACGGGTGTACTGGGTAGACCGGACCCTCGAACCCGTACTCGAGCAGGTTGCGAAACAGCTCGTGACCGATCCGCCCCCGCCGGCGGCCGGCTCCGATCACCGCGATCGAACGGGGCGCGAGCAGCCGAGCCATCGACGTCGACTCCGCGTGACTCTCGCGCGCCTCCACTACGCCTACTGAAGACTTGGTCGCCGCGATCGCGAAACGGACTCTGACCGTGCCCTCCTCGAATCGACTCTCGGCGTGCCATCCGGCGTCGGAGAAAACCTTGAGCATCTTGGCGTTGCCCGGCAGGGTGTCGGCCAAAAACGTGCTGATGCCGTGGGCCCGCGCGATGCCCGCTAGGTGTTCGAGCAGCAGCGTGGCCAGGCCGCGCCGCTGCTGGTCGTCGGCGACCGCGAACGCGACCTCCGCCTCGGCGGGAGCGACGCGGTCGTAACGGGCGACCGCGACGATGTCGTCACCGAGCTCGGCGACGAGCACCATGTGATCGACGTAGTCGATCGACGTGATGCGTTCGAGCTGCACCGCGGTCGGGCGCGGCACCGGAGAGAAGAACCGTAGGTAGATCGACTCGTCGCTGAGTCGTTCGTAGAGGGCCAACAGCGCCGGTTCGTCGTCGGGTCGGCTCGGCCGGACCCGGGCGGTCCCCCCGTCGGCGAGAACGACATCGCTCTCCCACCGGGCCGGATACTCGAACACACGTGCACGTTACGGCCACGCTGCGGTGACGCGGGAGGACCAAAGTCCCAATCTCCCACGCGCTTGGACCCCTTCGATCCCGGCGCATCGCCTCTGCCGGTCGCGGCGCGATTTGACGACGATGAGGGCAGAACGCGCCGCACGTCTCGCGGCTCACGACGAACGGGAGCGCACGATGCGTCTCAAGAGATGGATGAGGACCGTACCGACATTGGTGATCATCGGTTCGGTCTTGTTCCTGGTCCTGTCGGTCGGAAGCGGGCTCCTGCTCTGGGGTTCGGGCTTTGCGCACAAGATGGTGCACAGCCAGCTGTCCGAGCAGCAGATCAAGTTCCCGCCGAAGGGCAGCCCGGGGCTCGACGCGAAGGAGTTCCCGGGACTTCAGCGCTACGCGGGCCAAGCCGTCGACAACGGACCGAAGGCGAAGGCCTACGCGGACCAGTTCATCAAGGTCCACCTCAAGGGCATCGCCAACGGCCAGACGTACTCGCAGGTCAGCGCGCAGTCACAGAAAAACCCCGGCGATGCCAAGCTCGCCGCCCAAGTACAGACCCTCTTCCGCGGCGAGACCCTGCGCGGCTTGTTGCTCTACGCATGGGGCTGGTCGGTCGTCGGCCAGATCGCGTACTGGACCGGGATCGCGGCAGTCCTCGGAGCGGTCGCGGTGCTGATCGCCCTCGCACTCGGCTTTGCCGCCCATGAGCGCCAGATCAGGCGCTCGGTGCACGCGGCAGCTTCCGCGGACACGACACCCGCGCGTGAGCCGGTCAGCGTCGGCTGAGGCGTAGCGGCTCCGTTCGACACCGACCAAGGAGAGCAGTGTGGGGT
>JALYLU010000333.1:3076-6040 GCA_030774075.1 Actinomycetota bacterium
GTGTGGGGTTGTTCACTCGTCGCGATCGTGAAGCGGTCGGAACCGCGGGTGTCGCGTTGGGACTCGTGGCCCTCATGTTCGGCTTCTTCGCCTTCGTGGTCGCGGCGCACGCCGACAACCGCAAGGTCGGTACGCCCGCCGGTGCGGTGCAGGTCACCTTGAGCGAGTTCGCCATCGCCCCGGCGAACATCGCGGCACCGTTGAACGGCAAGCTCCTCGTCACCAATTCCGGTTCGGCCGTGCACAACCTAAACGTGCAGGGCACGAGCGTTCGCACGAAGGACCTGCAGCCGGGCGAGACCGCGACCCTCGACTTGAAGGGTCTGAAGGCCGGGACCTACACGGCCTTTTGCGCGATCTCCGGTCATCAGCAGCTCGGCATGCAGGCCACGCTCGTGATCGGAGGCTCCGGCGCCGCGTCGTCGGCCTCCGGAGGCATGGCGAACATGGACTTCAACAGCATGTCGCCTCAGCAGCTACAGGCCATGAACGACCAGATGGACGCGACGATGGCGAAGGCCGTCGGCGTCTACACCGCGCAGTTGAAGAGCGGCGCCAACACCAAGGGCCTCGGGAACCAACCGTTGACTCCCAAGGTTCTCGCCGACGAAACGAAGGTGTTCCACCTCACGGCCCAGCTCGCCGACTGGGAGGTGTCATCGGGCAAGACGGTGCGCGCGTGGACGTTCAACGGCACGGTGCCCGGACCCGCAATCAAGATCAACGTCGGCGACCACGTACGCATCGTGGTCGACAACAAGTTGCCGATGTCGACCGGTGTGCACTTCCACGGCGTCGAGGTGCCGTTCAGCATGGACGGCGTCCCCGACGTCACCCAGGCGCCTATCAAGCCCGGGAAGAGCTTTACGTACGAGTTCTCGGTCAACAAGCCCGAGCTCGGGATGTATCACTCGCACCACGACGCGCAGGTCCAGGTCCCGAACGGGATCCTGGGAGTGTTCCAGGTCGGCGATCCCGCACTGCCGGCGAACACGGGCCCGGTCGCGCAGACCGTTCCGATGGTGCTGAACGACGCGGGCGTGATCGGGCTCTCGATCAACGGGAAGTCGTTCCCGGCGACGGCGCCGATCATCGCCCACCCGGGCGATTGGGTCGAGATCAACTACTTCAATGAAGGCTTGCAGATCCACCCCATGCATCTGCATGGTCTCCCGCAGCTCGTCATCGGGGAGGACGGCTATCCACTCTCTGCGCCCTACACCGTCGACACGCTGTCGATCGCGCCGGGCCAGCGGTTCACGACGCTCGTTCACGTGACGTCGGAGTTCCTCGGGCCGAACAACACGCCCGGGATCTGGGCGTTCCATTGCCACATCCTCACCCACGCCGAAGGCCCGAACGGCATGTTCGGCATGGTCACGACGCTCATCGTCGAACCGAGCTGACGTCCTGACTCACCGTCTCGACGCAAACGCCGCCCCCGGCCACATCGTGGAGCCACGAGGGCGACGACATAATGCGCCCGTTCACCGTCACGACCTAACGACCTCCAATGCCCACGTGCTCGCGTCGAGTGGCAACGCGTGCCGCACCATTCTCGTCACCGCGCGCGCGGATCGACAGGCCTACAATTGCAATCTCCGGCTGCGTACCTCGCAATCGGGAACGCACACCACGGGCATCGATCTGGCGGTGAGGTTACGAATGACCGACGCCTGGCTTGAGTCGCTCTCGCAAGAACAGTGTCTGGGGCTCCTGCGGCAGGGAACCATCGGCCGGATCGCGTTTGTCGTCGACGGCTACCCGATCATCCTTCCGGTGAACTATCGACTCGCCGAACCCCCCTCCGGGCCGCTACTCGCAGTGCGAACCCGGCCGGGCAAAGTCATCGAGCAAGCGGCAACCACCAACGTCGCATTCGAGATCGACTCAATCGATCTCGTCCACCACCAAGGCTGGTCGGTGCTCGTCCGAGGCGAACTTCTCCACGCGAATCCCACGTCGACCGGTTTCCGAGAGCGCTACGACCCCGAGTCCTGGCTCAACGACCCAGAAGCGTGGCTTCTCGTCGACCCGTGGGCCATCACCGGCCGGGAACTCCACGGAACCGTGCCCCTTTGGCAAGTCCGCCCGGGCGAATACATGTAGCCGAGGCGAGTCGTGCAAGTCGCGCACCGGATGCTCTGCGTACGGTGACCTAAACGCGACGCGAAGCGAAATGTATTGTTGACGCACGCGACGCGCTCAGGGCACTCCCCGAGGACCGCGACGAATTTGCGACCTGGGCGGTGTAGCGCGACACCGACTGCGGCCGACGTGTCGATACCGAGGAGAATGCCGGTGCTCGTCATCAAGTCTGTGAGCGGTGCCGAGATCCGGATCCCGCTTGCGGAACTCGAAAGCATCACCGAGATCGAACCGACCACGGGGGACGAGCGCGAGCCGCCGCCCCATCCGTACATTCATCGAGAAGGCGTGAACCGCTGCGCTGCCTGTTTGCGGCCACGGAACCACCGCTCGCACACCGACCAGGCCGTGCACAGTTGATCAGACGCGGCGCTGGTCTCGCTTCCGACTGGAGGGTGGAGGATGGCGTTGCAGGAGGTCGAGGTTCGGGCGCTTGCCCCGGATCGGCTTGGTTTGCTGCTCGGTCCCGAGCGCGGGCAGCGGTTCGAGACGACGGCTGCGACCGCACGCGCGCTGCTGGAGGGTCGTGCGGTCGTGAATGTGAACTCGACGGCGACCGGTGGTGGCGTCGCGGAGCTCTTGCAGACGTTGCTTGCGTATGCGCGCGGCGCGGGTGTCGATGCCCGGTGGGTCGTGATCGAAGGCAACGCGCGCTTTTTCGAGATCACAAAGCGGGTTCATAACCATCTCTACGGCACGCCCGGCGACGGAGGTCCGTTGGGGGCGGCTGAACGTCGCGACTACGAGGAGACGCTCCGTCGGAACGTCACCGGTTTGCTCGACCTCGTGGGCGCCGAGGACATCGTCGTGTTGCAT